>JAKASH010000161.1 GCA_021828225.1 Acidobacteriota bacterium
ACGTTTATACCGTTACTGAGGGCGAAGTGCTCTACGACGGCAAGAACCTGCTCGACATGGCTCCCGAAGTACGCGCACGCGAAGGCATTTTTCTGGCGTTCCAGTATCCGGTCGAAATTCCCGGCGTGAACAACACCTATTTTCTGCGGGCGGCACTGAACGCGGCGCGCAAGCAGCGTGGAGAGGAAGACTTGGACGCCATGGACTTTCTCACGCTCATCCGCGAGAAAATCAAGCTGCTGGAAATGGACGAGTCGCTGCTGAACCGCCCCGTGAACGAAGGCTTTTCCGGCGGCGAAAAGAAGCGGAACGAGATTTTCCAGATGGCGGTGCTGGAACCGAAGCTGGCCATCATGGATGAGACGGATTCCGGGCTCGACATCGACGCGCTGAAGATTGTGGCGAACGGCGTGAACTCACTCCGCAGCAAGGAGCGTTCGATCATTGTGGTGACGCACTACCAGCGGCTGCTGAACTATATCGTGCCCGATTTCGTTCATGTGCTATCAAACGGCCGGATTGTGAAATCCGGTGGCAAAGAGCTGGCGCTCGAACTGGAAGATAAGGGTTACAGCTGGCTTGATGAAACAGTTCCCGCCGGAGAAAGAGCGTAAGCAGTTCTGAATTATGAAGGCTGAAGTCGCAGAGGGATGGCGTCGTTGCGAGTTGAGCAGGCGATGCCAGAAGAGCAGGAGAAAGAAAACAGAAATCCATGGCGATTGCACTAAAGGCAAGTGAAGAGATTTATCTGAAGGATTTTCGGGAGTTTGAGGGCCGCCAAGCTCGCACAGCTCCGGCGTGGCTGAAAGAACTGCGCAGCGAGGGCATGCGGGCTTTTGCAGAGCTCGGTTTTCCGACCACGCGAATCGAAGACTGGAAATACACCAATGTGGGGCCCATTGTGGGCGTTCGTTTCCAGCCGGCGCTTTTTGAGCTGAATGAGAAGATCCGCAACCAGATCAAGGACCTCGCCTATGCCAGGCTTGACTGCACGCGGCTTGTTTTCGTGAACGGGCATTACATGAAAGAGCTTTCCTCGATCCAGGAGCTTCCCAAGGGCGTCAAGGTCACGAGCATGGCGGAAGCCTTCAAGCAGGAAGGTGCGATCACAGCGCACCTGGCACGTTATGCCGGCCACAAGACGCATCCTTTCGTTGCGCTCAATACGGCTTTTATGGAAGACGGCGCCTTCATTGAGATTCCCAAGGGCGCCGTCATCGAAAAGCCGATCGAGATCCTGTATGCCTCGACAGGCAGCGGGGAGCCCTGGGTAGCGCATCCGCGCAATTTGATTCTGGCAGCACAAGGAAGCCAGGCCTCGCTGGTGGAAACCTATGTGGGCCTGGACGACAGCGTCTATTTCAACAACGCCGTGACCGAAATCGTGGCGGAAGAAAACGCCCATGTCGATTACGTCAAACTTCAGAGCGAGAGCGAGGCGGCGTTCCACGTGGCCACGGTGCTGGCTTATGCCGCGCGCAACGGAGCCGTGCAGACAAGTTCCATCCAGTTCGGCGCGCGCCTGGGCCGCGAGGAACTGACCACGGTCCTGGACGGCGAAGGAGCGGAAGCGTATCTTTACGGCCTGTACGTCACAAACGGCCAGCAGTTGATTGACAACCACACGGCCATCGACCACGCCCGGCCGCACTGCTCAAGCCGCGAATTCTACAAGGGCATCCTGGACGGGAAATCGAACGGGGTATTTAACGGCAAGATCCTGGTACGCAAGGACGCGCAGAAAACCGACTCGAAACAGAGCGACAAGAACCTGCTGCTTTCCGATGCTGCCACCATCAACACCAAGCCGCAGCTTGAGATTTTTGCCGACGACGTGAAATGTACGCATGGCGCGACCGTCGGCCAGATTGATCCTGAATCGATCTTTTATCTGCGTTCGCGCGGCATTGGGCTTGAAGAGGCGCGCAAGCTGCTGATTGTGGCCTTTGCCAACGAGATTATCGAACGGGTGAAATTCGAGCCGCTCCGGGAACATCTGAAAGCGGCGCTGCTGGCAAAGATGAGAAGCTGAAAGGACGGGATCGAAGAGGTATCATCCGTTCTGCATTGTAGTCGTCGGACGGCGGATACGCTCTTTTGGAATTCGCCGTTCAGAATCTGGAAAAGAATCATGGCTATCACCCCGCAGCACATCGCCGACACCGCAGTTAGGAAATCGTCGCCGAAATTTGACGTTGAGCAAATTCGCAAGGATTTCCCTGCCCTTCAGCAGATGGTCCACGGCAAGCCGCTGGTTTACCTGGATAATGCCGCCACCAGCCAGAAGCCGCTGGCGGTGATCGAGGCGGAGGAGCATTTCTACCGCCGGGACTGTTCTAACATTCATCGCGGCGTCCACGAATTGAGCGAGCGGGCAACCAAGTCCTATGAAGACGCCCGCGTGAAGGCGCAACGATTTCTGAACGCGCGCGACAGCAAGGAAATCATCTTTGTGCGCGGCGCCACGGAAGCCATCAATTTGGTCGCCAACAGCTTCGGGCGGAAGAACGTGGTGGCGGGCGACGAAATCCTGATCACCGCCATGGAGCACCATTCAAACATTGTCCCGTGGCAGATTCTGTGCGAAGAGAAGGGAGCGAAGCTGCGCGTGGCGCCCATCAACGATCGCGGCGAAGTTCTTTTCGACGAATTCGAAAAGCTGCTGGGGCCGAAGACTCGGCTGGCGGCCGTGGTGCACGTTTCTAACGTGCTCGGGACCATCAATCCTGTGCGGGAGATAGTCGAAGCGGCGCATCGCAAGAACATTCCCGTGCTGCTGGACGGCGCGCAGGCTGCGCCGCACCTCAAAGTGGACGTTCAGGCGCTCGATTGCGAATTCTACGCGTTCTCGGGCCACAAGCTTTACGGCCCGACGGGCGTAGGCGTGCTTTACGGCAAGGCCGATCTGCTGGACGCCATGCCTCCCTACCAGGGCGGCGGGGACATGATCAGTTCCGTCACGTTCGAGAAGACCATCTACAATTCGCTGCCCTACAAGTTCGAGGCCGGAACCTCGAACATTGCTGGAGGCATCGGGCTGGGAGCAGCCATTGACTACGTGAATCAGATCGGGATGGAGAATATCACCGCCTACGAAGAAGAATTGCTGGCCTACGCCACCAAGGTCATCAGTCCGATTCCGGGACTTAAGATTATCGGCACGGCGAAAAAGAAAGCCGGCGTGATTTCGTTTGTGATGGACGGCATCCACCCGCACGACGTGGGAACAGTGCTCGACCAGGAAGGCATCGCCGTGCGCACAGGTCACCACTGCGCGCAGCCGCTGATGGAGCGCTTCAAGATTCCGGCCACGACCCGCGCCTCTCTGGCGTTTTATAATACAAAGAGAGAGATTGACACACTGGTCGCAGGGATTCAAAAGGTGAAGGAGCTGCTGGGCTGATGCCGGATTTGCGCGGTTTGTACCAGGAAGTGATTCTGGATCACAGCAAGCGGCCGCGGAACTATCGCGTGCTGGAAGGGGCTGATCACCACGCGGAAGGCTACAACCCGCTGTGCGGAGACCGGATTACGATTTACCTCAAGATCGAGGACGACCGGATCAGCGACGTCGCGTTCCAGGGCTCCGGCTGTGCTATCTCCACATCCTCAGCGTCCATCCTGACGGAGACGGTGAAAGGCAAGACGCTGGCTGAAGCCGATGCGCTGTTCGAGAAGTTTCACGCTCTGGTGACAGGCGAAGCAAACGGCAACCAAGCCGGCGATGCTTCGCTGGGCAAGCTGGCGGTCTTTTCGGGAGTGGCGGAGTTTCCGGTGCGCGTGAAGTGCGCAACGCTCGCCTGGCACACGCTGCGAAGCGCGCTGAAGGGCGAAGCAAAGACTGTAACAACCGAATAGGGATTGGTTCGCTATGGACGAGAACAACAAGAACAACGCGCAGCAAGCTGTGACGAACCCCGCCGGCGCGGCGGAATCCAAGCCGAAGACGGCGGCCGCAGGCAGCGCAGAAACCGAGGCTCTGAAGGAGAAGGTAGTCGAGGCGGTCAAGACGTGCTACGACCCGGAGATTCCCGTCGACATTTACGAGCTGGGGCTGATCTATGACATCAGCGTCACGCCGTCGTCGGAGGTTTCCGTGAAGATGACGCTGACCAGCCCGGCGTGCCCTGCGGCCATGTCGCTGCCGGGCGAGGTGGAAGACAAGATTCGCGTGATGGCTAACGCAAAAGACGTGAAAGTGGAAGTGGTTTGGGATCCCCCCTGGAATCCCAGTATGATGTCGGAAGCGGCCAGGTTGCAGTTGGGCATGATGTGAGAATCAGGCAAGGAGTCCGGTTGCGCGTGAGTGTGCGGCCGGGAGAATCATCATGAAACTGACATCCCAGGAAGAATACGGACTGCGATGCCTGTTGCGGCTGGCGCGGGAAGGTGAAGGCGGAAGCCTGACCATCCCCAAGATCAGCCAGAAGGAAGGCATCTCCAACTTTTATGTCGCCAAGCTGATGCGCATCCTGCGGCGAGGCGGACTGGTCAAGAGCGTCCGGGGACAGGCCGGCGGCTACGCGCTGGCGCGCCCGGCAGACAAGATTGTAGTGGGCGAGGCGCTGGCGATTCTGGGCGGCCGGCTGTACGATCCGGCGTTTTGCAACGAGCACGCAGGCAGCGAAAGTTTTTGCGCGAATTCCGTGGACTGCTCCATGCGCTCGCTGTGGCGCGCCGTACAGCATGTGATTGACCAAGTACTGAGCAAGACCACACTGAAGGATCTGCTCTCCAACGAGCAGGAGATGACGTCGTGGACCGGGCACCTGGTGAAGGTGACGCCCGCTCCGGTCACATCGCTGATCATGCCCGTGCGCATCGACGAACACAAGTCTCTTTGAGAGCCGTCTCGCGGCCGCTCATCACCGATTGCCTTCATCTGCATTCCATACTATTCGAGGCGAACTCATGACGGCAGACCTGACGCGGAGTCCTCTGGCTGATTACCACGTCTCGCACGGCGCAACTCTCGGCGAGTTTCATGGCGCAATCGTTCCCGCGCGATTCACCGATCCCGTCCAGGAACACCAGGCCG
This sequence comes from Acidobacteriota bacterium, assembly GCA_021828225.1. Next base: position 5,039 of record JAKASH010000161.1, read on the forward strand.
TGCGCACGGCAGCGGGACTCTTCGACTTCTCCTTTCGCGCCAAATTTGCGTTGACCGGAAGAGACAGCGCGAAATTCCTGCACCGCATCGTATCGAACGACATCAAGAGCCTGGCCGCAGGGCAGGGCATCTACACGACGCTGCTGAATCCGCATGGACAGATTCTCGCAGACCTCCGCGTTTACGCGATGGAGGACCGTCTGCTTCTGGATACCGACACCGACCTGCGCGCTAAAGCCATGGCAATCCTTCAGCGATACATCATCGCGGACCAGGTAAAGATCGAGCCGCTCGAAACCTGCGCCCTGGCTTTCGAAGGGCCACAGGCCGCGGGCTTACTGGAAAAGACCCTGCACGTGGACCTGCCGCCGCTCAAAGAGTTTGAGCACTTTGCGACAAACTACGGCGGATTCCCGCTCCGAGTGGTCCGAATCAGCAACACCGGCGAAGAAGGCTACGAAGCCTGGGTCGGCCCCAAAGGCATGATGGGCCTGTGGGGCGCGGCGTGCGGGCAGGCCCCGAGCTACGGCATGCTGCCCTGCGGAACCGAAGCCCTGGAGTCGCTGCGGATTGAGGCTGGCATTCCGCGCTACGGCTCGGAGCTGGGCGAGGACACGCTGCCGCTCGAAGCCAACCTGATGAACGCTCTCAGCTTCAACAAGGGCTGTTATATCGGCCAGGAAATCGTGGAGCGCGCCAGGAGCCGAGGCCACGTGAACTGGAAGCTGGCGGGCGTCACCATCGAGGGCGACCAGCCGCCCGCGCCGGGCGAGAAGCTGACCCGCGACGGGAATGAGGTGGGCGAGGTCACGAGCGCCTGCCTGTCGCCCACTCTCGAGAAGACTATCGCCCTTGCTTACATCCGCAAGGAACATCTGGAGGCCGGAACACGCCTTCAGACCGCTTCGGGCGCGCCGGCTGAAATCACCAGCCTGCCCTTCTATCACCGCCCGGCCCTGGCAGGCAAGCTTACCTGAATTGGGGCTTGATCCGTCCGCAGGTTCTTTGTGATCGTAGAGGCTCACCGCCGAGGGTTCATCCATCATGGCCAACTCGCTGGAGCGCAAGCAAGCGGGCTAGGCTCTCATCAGGGACTTGAAGGTATTGCCGAACGACTGGTAGGTTTCCGGGTCGTTTTGGCACATCCTTTTTCCTCAATAACTTACTCAGTTCGTTTTAAAAAAAGTCTTTTCTTCTGTTTTTGCCGTGCAAAACGGCCTCGCAATTTCATTGTTTGAGGTTTGCACGCCGTATTGTGGCCTATCCATGGCGTCTTTTCGCTCTCCTTTTTCCCGCCTTTGTACCGGAACGTTCGTTGTGCAACGGTGCGGCCTTTCCTTGCCAACCAGGGAAAAGCCGCAGGGCCAGAGAGCGGGCACTGATGCAGTACAAGGATGGGCCGACGGCAGGAGTAGTAGCGCTAATAGGGGGCGAGAAGTTTCGCCGGACCACACAAGGTGACTGGTACAGTAGCCTAGCATCGTCAAGGAGTTTCTGCCAGAACTTTCCTCATTTTTTATCCGTGCCAAGCGAGGAAGAGTTGAATGGGGAATGAATCAGGGGGGATCGCTAGCCGGAGGGGGCTGTAGGAGAGCACGTGTCGGATGGCATCGGCGAGGGCGTAGAAGTAGAAGGGCGGGATGCCGAAGAAGCGCGCGGAGATGATCAGGAGCTTTTCACACAGC
>JAKASH010000162.1 GCA_021828225.1 Acidobacteriota bacterium
TTATGTTGGACAGCACGGGAATGGTCTTGCCTTTTTCAGCCACTTCCTTCACTACCGACCACATGGTCTTGGTGACTTCGGCATCGTCTAATGCCGCCTTGCGATCACCCACGACCTTTTTCAGCGTCGGCTTGTAGCCGATGCGGAACCCATCCGTTCCCACTTTACGGATGAAGAACGCCCGCTTTTCCAGGGCCGTCGCCGCGTTATCAATGGAAGTCACATCCAAATCTGGCTCTCCCAAAGCGAATCGCAGTTCTGGCAAGTGAGCGGCCTTGTCGCTCGCAACTCCGGTTGACTCAAACAGGATGGCCGCACCAACGCGCCGGTGAATTTCACGCAGTTCTGCCTTTGTATCGGCATCAAGCGCTTTTGCATGACTGGCCGAACCGGCAATGTCCACTTCAATTGCCGGGAGCAATCGTTGCTCGCCCAACTGCCCTAGAATCGCCGCCTGAAACTCAGGAACATGGAGCGGAGCAGAGCCGAGAGTGATTAACGGTTCCTTTCGCGCGTAGCGGAATGCTTCCCGCCCGGCCCAAGAAATCCACTGAGCGAACACCGCCAGGGTGCCGCGGGTCCGTTGATAGTGCGGCAGACCCTGCCACTTGCGCTGGAATACGGAAATCGTTGCAGGATGAAACGGATACGCCGCCTCGAACCGCGTCCTCAGATACTCGCGTGCCTTTGCGTCGGTCGTCACCGTGTCCACAGAAGTCCATTCGGGAGGCAACTGGTGCTTCCTCTCAAAGCACCAGTCTGAATACGTCTTGGATACTGTCTTGCGGGTTCGTTCCTGCCCCAAATCTTCGAACAGCCGCCGGCGCACAACCTCGCCGATTTCGCTCTCGTCATTGGCAATCAAATCCTTCGCCACCCGGTGAACGGCTTTGCTGGTTCGGTCCAGCCATTGCTGATCTGCATCCGTCATTTCGATGGCACTTCGCGGCAAGCTCAGGATCGCTGCACAACCGCGAGAAGCGGTCATCGCCCGCACCGTGTTGTCCAGGAATGCGTAGAAGCCATCGGCAAGGTCTCGGTGCCGATTCATGAAGTTCAAAACCTCGTCGAAAAGGAGAAGGACGCAGCCGCCCGCCGCCTTGAAGAGTTTGTCCAAGGCGTCGGTTCCCGGCGCGGATGTTCGTGCTTTGTCGCCCAAGATTTCGGCGCCTTGGGCGCCGCCCAGTTGGCTCGCGATGTCAATCCACGGAGTTTCCTTCCCGGCGCTCGGGTCCCAGGCGTTGCCCACAAAGACGGCGACTTTTGCTTGAGGAATCTTGGAAAGTCCGTTGTCCTTGAGGATTTTCTGAATTTCGGGTTGTGCCGCCGCTACTTGAGGGCTGTTCAGCGTGTGGTAAAGCGCCGTCAGGGTGTGCGTCTTGCCTCCGCCGAATTGCGTAATCAGCGTGAGATCGGCCGGCGCATTTTGCGTTTCTCCCGCAAGTCGCCGCAACACAAGCCCGAGGTGTTCGCTCAGGGCGCGCGTAAAACAGGTCCGCTCGAAGAACTTCTTCGGATCGCGGTAGTCTTCTGGGGCCGTCTTCGCGACGACCTGCTCAAGAGCGATCGCAAATTCGTCCGGGTTGAATGATCGTCCCTCGCGAACTTCCGCCCGTGGCGTCGTCACCCTGTACCAAGGCTCCATTCAATTCACCTGAGCTTTCGAAGTTGAGCGCGGCACAATCTGAGCGTGCTATGCACTCCCCGCTGTGGTCTTCTTGACCGGAGGACACGCAGGCATCCTCACAACCTTCTGCCCCTTCTTAGCCGCAATCCTCGTTTCATACGAAGCTTCTTTGGTTTCAAGTTGCCGAGCACGATAGGTGTCCCACCAATGGTCGGACACCTTGCCAGCGTCTCGAAGCCGCTGGATCGCAACCGTCGGATGAACGAGCAGCACGTATTTGAAATCCTGGTTGCACACGCGCCGTGTTCGGATCATGCCGAGCCTTTCCAGCGTCCTCATTCGCTCGCGCCAGGTGCGCACGCCACGCGGCCCGTCGTACCCAGCCGCGAATGCGTGGTCTGCTTCATGGCCCATCTCAATGACGCCCCCATCGATGTGGCGGGCAAGCAGTTCCACGTACACCTTCGCCGGGTCTTGGTTTCCGCTCAGGCTCTTCTCGCCCAGCAAGCCGAGAAGGAGAGGCAGCGTCCGAGGCGCTCGAAACCAGCCCTTTTCGTTCTCCCCTGTCCACGCGTCTTCACTGGGCCAGAACTCCTTGCGCAATTTCTCCCGTCGCTCGGCCCCAGAACTTCTGTTCGCTGTGGCCATCTCGTGTCCTCCACATTCGCTGAAACGGCTGATTCGGAGCAGCGCGCGTGCTCCGCGTCAGCCTTCGCTTTCGGTCGCCGCTACAAAGGGCGTGCCGCTCAGCGATGCTGCTAGTCTGCGGTATGGCCTCGGTCGCATCAACAACACAGATTCGAACCTTCGCTGGAGCCGTCCGCCACGGAGGGCAGTCGGCTTCGCTAAAGCTCCGATACACCGCCTGCATTATGCCCAAAACAGCGTTTTTTCGCATTCGTGAGTGTCCAATTCGGTCGCAAATAGCAAAATTCGCCCGAAATATGAGGTGCTGGGTCGTCCCTGTGCTTGATTTGGCGTCTCAGTCGTCTCCAGCGTATCCCGTGTCTCCGCTGGTATCAGGAGTGTCCCAAGTGTCCGCGTCGTCTGATCGAGCAGCATCTCGTTACCTCGGCACAGCAAGCAGCATGGCATCGAGCAGGCGCTTCTCTTCGCAGTCCTTGGGATAAAGGGCTGAGAGAGCGTTGGCCAGGCGCAGGAAATCCGGGCTGCGCTCGTTTTCCGCTTCGAGTAACGCGCGGAGCGCCGTAGCTTCGCCACGAGCCTGGAGCAGCATCGCAGCGTGAACGCGGTCGAGCGTGGTTGCCTCGCGCCGAGGAGCCAGAGCCTCGGCTTCTTCTCTCGCTCGACTGCGGCGCGGCCTATGGCCGCCGGCAGGGCGACCTTCAGGCTTTTCCGGGAAGAGCATGTATTGCGGATCGCGCCCTCCGGTCTGTTCCAACGTGCGAGCGACGGCTGCCGTGCCGCTCGTACCAAACAGTTGCTCCTCGCGCTCCAGGACAGGTAACAATCGCACCACGCCCTTTTTCACTTCGATAATGCGCCCGTCCCAGGCTTCCATGTGTATACCCAGCGGCTGAGCGAATCGTCGCACTACGTCGTAAATCAGGGTGTAGCCCCTCTTGGCCTTTCCGGGCTCTTCCTCCTCATCCCCATCACCCGATCCTTCTTCCTCTTCAGCACCTTTGCTCTCGGCCTTCTGATTGCCGTTGGTGGATTGGAGCGTCCACAGGAACAGGGCCGTCAGACGGGCATCTTCTTCGAGTGCGGCAGCCGCGCCGTTCCGGGCGCGAGCCTCAGCCGTGCCGAGCACCTGTTGCAGCGCCGTCCGGCCCACAACTTCCCAGACTTTTTCCAAGAACTCAGCGAGTTTGACTTCGCGTCCCTCCGCCGTCTCCACTTTGTCGTACTTGCTGAAGAGTTCCAAGGCCGGCCCAATGCAGGAAAAGACCAGGTCCGCGCCTCGAATTCCCTCACTCGACAGCCGCTCCATCCAATCACCAATCCGCCCAGGCAACTCGCGGAGGATGTCTTCCCAACCACCGACTCCAGCTTGTTCAGGACGCGGGCGACAAACCAAGTGAATGCTCGCAGCCAGCGCCGCGGATTCGCGAGCGCGCAGCCGCGAACCCATCTCCGTCGTAATAGGCCATGACCCGGTCGCGGTCCAACCGCCTTTTAGCATTCCGGAAATCAGTGCTTCCCATCCTTCGGTGGTCTTGTGGGCGAAGACCACAGCCCCTACCCCGTCATCCCCTAAAACCCGACGGCCTTCCGCGAATGCCTTCTGCATGGATTCCTCGAAGAAAACTTTGTCCTTGGCGCTCCCCTCCGGTGTATGTTTGGCCTCGTCCTGAACAATTTCCGGACACTTAGGCGTGAGGGGGTTGCCAGGGTCGAACGGATTACTCAGGAGCGGATCGCCTGGCAGCGTTCGCCGCAGCCACACGAAGAAAAAGTCCGACAAGTCTGCATAGGGAACGGCATCATAGTATGGCGGATCCGTGAACCATGTTTGGCACGCGCCATCCGGGAGGGGGGAGAACCGAGCGTCCGCTTGATGAACTTGGCCAGCAGTCATCACGCCCGAGCGGTCCACTACGGAGGCAACCAGTTCGTAGCCGCTGTACCAGTTTCCAGGAGCTTCGGCGAGCGGGGCGACTTCGGTGAAATCCCACACAATCGGAAGAGCTTGCCGGCCAAATGTATGTTGCATTTTCTCCGCCGATGCATTCCAGCGAGTCAGAGACATATTGCTCATGCAAACCCTGTCAACTGCCAACCCAAGCGCCGATCGAACCGCGTGATCGCTTTTCGCCTTCTCTATCAGCCTGCACAACAACACCGCGCAAACTTTCTGGCGAGCCGCAAACAAGTCGCCCCACTGGAGCATGCCGTAACGCTGAACGCGGAAGCCGAGGGTGCCCACCGGCGGGAGCGGCTCATCGGGGACGGGGGAGAGGCCCCGTTTGTCGGCGGGCAGTGATCGCCATTCGTTCAAAATCTGCGAGACGCGCTGTTGCGCTTTGCGTGCAGCCTCGTAATCTCGCGCGGTTGGCAGGCGGTAGTTTCGGCCAGCGACTGCATCGCTCAAGGTGACGACGACCAGCAGGCGAGCACCGCCAGCCCGACGGCCCTTTTCGTCAAAGACCACGTCTGCCCCGCCGCGCTGAGCTGCGAGCTGCGCCCGCACGCGATCCGGCGAAAGCACCGTGCCGCAGGCTAGACAGCTTGCTTTGGCGCGGCTGACGGTGCCCGCGGACACGTCCCGCTCGCCTTTAGGCTCGAATATCTCCAATTCAATCTGCGGCGCACCCGCTTTGGGTCGCATGACCGTAGGGCAAAGCGCGCGCCTCCGACTGGCCTTTTTACAGAGCCAAAATGAGCGCACCAGAGGAATCTCCGCTCCGCACTTCGGTGACTCGCAGCGCACCGTGCGCGCCCACAGATAAGCAATCGGCCGCGCGCCATCGGGATCGGCAGGGTAGAACTCCGCCAATTCTTTCTCAGCGGCGTCTTTGATTTCCTTGCCGACACGACGCAATTCATCGGCGAGACCCAGTCCGTGGCGGGGAATATCTTCGAGCAGCACCTTGAGGATCAAGCAGGCAACGGGGTTCAAATCGCTGGCAAATGCGTCGCAGCCTACGCGCAAGGCTTCGAGCGGAATCGAGCCGCCACCGGCAAAGGGGTCCACGACGAGCGGCGGCTCTTCGCCATGCGCGGCATGCACCAAACCCCGCGCGCACGTGAGAAAGGTCTGATTGGCGGAATTATCCCAATTGGCGAAGTCCGCAATGAACTTCAGTAATGCCTTCCGCAGGCCTTCGTCCGTCGGGCCTAGGGGAATCATTGGCACGGGAGCCAGCAATCGTCGGGCTTGCCCCTTGAATTCAGCAGAACAACGCTCGTCGCACGGGTCGGGAAGAAGCAGCGCCATCAGCATGGCTCGGCACGCAGCCAGCGGGCGTCGCGCCCACCACATGTGCAGAGTGTTGGGATGACCTTGCCCCGCGTACTTTTCGTTCGCGGAGTGCCGACTCACCTCGGCCACAGGAAAGTCCACTTCTGCCAGCCGTTTGCATTCGCGCGGGATCATGAGCCCTCGCCAGCCGGCGACGCTGCGGCTTCCGCAGGTTGCCTGAAGAGCTTCAGGAAATCAGGCCGATCATTCAGCCGAACAAGGACAGGGTTGCGGCACGAAGATGCCCTACCGAACACCACCGCATGGCGGTCGTCCAGAGTTGAGAGGACTGCCGCATAATCCTCACCGATGTAGTTCTTCAGGAACTCCATCCCTGTGGCGTCAAAAACGCGCAATGCAAACACAGTGTTGCACTGATTCAGGATCGTCTTCGTCACATTCGCTGTCCTTTGCGTCACGACGATGCAGCCGAGTCCGTACTTCCGACCCTGAACTTGTAGGCGACGTACCCCCGATCCCGAAAGTCCAGAGCCTCTTCGACGAGGGCCTCGACAGGCAAACTGAGTGAGCCTCCACTCCCATACATCAAGCAGGGCTTGGGGACACCACCGACGAGGCGACAGAGTGGGACTCCGAGGCGGCGGGCCCGAGCGTCCCACATCGCGATGTCGAGACAGGAGACGGCCATCGTCGCCACACCGTCGGGACCGGTGAAGTTGACTTCCCTCCACATATCAGCAACGAGTTCCCGCACACCGTCCACATCCGGGCCGACGAGGGGTCGACCTAGGAAGGTGACGATTTCCCGCACAGCGGCGGCCTCTGCCTGGCGGAATGCAAAGGTGTAGCCGATACCCGTCACATCGCCGACATGGATCGTGGCAATCACCGAGTGTATTTCCGAAATGGAATGAATTCCACTGCGCATGGGCTTGCCGGGCGGATACGCCACCTCCTCAACGGTGATCCGCTCGATACTCGGCTTTGCCATCCAACCCTTGGCAGCGCTCATAAGCTGTCGCTCCGCGCCGCTGCGTTGTGGTATACAGTCCGAATCTGCGTGTATCGCAGGAGTCCGTGCAAGCCGTCTTCGCCGCCGACACCGGACTGCTTGTGTCCCGAGTGATGTCCTTGAATCGCCTCACCAAGCGTCCGATTTATGTAGATTTCGCCACACTGAAGCTCCTTGAT
>JAKASH010000163.1 GCA_021828225.1 Acidobacteriota bacterium
CGTTGGCAATGTGAGAGATCGGGGCCTGGCGGGTGCGCCCGAGCCGGTCTATTACGTCCCCTATAACCAGTTTCCCATGTCATTAGAGCTGACCTTCATCGTACGCGCGCAAGGCAACCCACTAGGACTGGTTAGTCTAGTGCGTAGTGATCTGGCATCGATGGACCCCGGTATCCCGCTCTACAACGTTGAGACGATGGAGCAATATCTTGCGTCGTCGTCAGCCCAGGCGCGCTTCAATGCGATCCTGCTTGCGATTTTCGCCGGTCTGGCACTCTTTTTAGCGTCCGTGGGGCTTTACGGCGCCATCTCATATTCCGTCTCGCAACGCACCCACGAGATCGGCGTCCGTATGGCGCTCGGGGCGGAAAGGAGCGACGTGCTGAGAATGGTGATCGGCCAGGGACTGAAGCTGGCGCTGATTGGGGTGGGCATTGGCATTGCCGGAGCGCTGGCGCTCACGCGCTTCCTCGCGAGCCTTCTCTACGGCGTAACGCCCACCGACCCGCTCACGTTCATCGCGGTCTCGCTGATTCTGATCGGCGTCGCGTTGCTGGCCTGCTACATTCCTGCGCGCCGGGCGGCGAAGGTCGATCCCATGGTGGCGCTGCGATACGAATGAATTATGAATTACGAAGGATGAATTATGAAATGAGATGGCGAATTGTCGCGGCGATCTATGATCGCCGGATTGTTGATGTTGTAGCGCAGCGTTCGCCTTTTAACGTTGCAGGTTTTGGCGTAAATCCAGGCAAGTGCTGTGAACCACTCCATTAAAAACTCTCTGCGCCCCAGATAAGCGCTCCGCCGGCGGGCGCGCAGGGTCCAAACCCACGTCAGGACGATTTCATAAAATTCCTCTTGCATTTGGGCGCGAGAAGGCGGATACTTCCCTCAACCGATGATGTCACTGAAACGTGAAAGATCGAGCGATCTGGTTCAGGGCACGCTGGACATGCTGATTCTGAAGACCCTGGCTCGCGGCCGCGCTCACGGCTATGCCGTTGCCGAGTCCATCCACCAGCGGTCCGAAGACGTCCTGCGGGTTGAAGAGAGCGCGCTTTACCCGGCGTTGCATCGGTTGGAATTGCGGGGCTTGCTGGCTTCCGATTGGGGCATCTCGGAGAATAATCGCCGGGCCAAGTATTACCGCCTGACGGCCCTGGGACGGAAACACCTTGAAGCTGAGTCGGCGCGCTGGAACCGGATGACGGCGGCGATTGCCCGCGTCATGGAAACGGGGTGAAGACATTGGCTCAAGTGATGATTGGGTGATTTGCGATTGGTGATTGAAAAACAAATTATGAAGGATGAATCATGAAATCCGGCCGCAGTAGCGGCGCTCTATGAGCGCCGGCGTTTTGGGTGTGAACAGAAGCAGCGCTCGCCGCCAAACGCCGCTTAGCTGAGCCGGCGGTCTTAACCCGGCGGTCATAGACCGCCGCTACAAAAGCCGATGCCGGCGCATCGTGGTGTTTCGTTTCATCCTTTATAATTTTCCAGAGGAGGTCGCATGCTCCCGGAATGGATGACCTCGTTTTGGCTTCGTATTACGACCTTGTTCCGACGCCGGCAGCTTGACCGCGACCTGGACGACGAACTCGAATTCCACCTGGCCATGCGCGAGCAGAAGCTGGTCGAGCAGGGGATGACGCCGGAAGAAGCCCGCTACGCCGCGCGGCGGGCGTTCGGCAATTCAACTCAAACCAAAGAATCCAACCGCGAAATGTGGACGTTTCCTTTCCTGGAAACGCTTTGGCAGGACCTTCGCTACGGCCTCCGCCAGTTGCGCCGAAATCCTGGTTTCACAGCCGTTGTGATCATTACCCTTGCGTTGGGAATAGGCGCTAATACCGCGATCTTTAGTCTCGCGAACGCGTTGCTTTTCAAGAGCCTGCCGGTTAAGGACCCCGATCAACTTGTCATCCTCACATGGGCCGCCAGGACACAACCGGAGGGCTTGACCTTTACGGGCAACAGTAATCCCCGTGATCCACGGTCGGGGCGGGAGCTGATGAACGTCTTCCCGTATTCAATCTTCAAAGCAATTCAGCACCGGACGCGCAGCCTCAGCGACGTTTTCGCTTTTGCACCGTTGCTCAGGGTAAATATCGTCTATCAAGGATCAGGGCAAAGTGGAATTGCAGAGACCGTCTCGGGGAACTACTTCTCGGCTTTGGGCATTCACGCGGCTGCAGGTCGCCTTCTGCAGGAAAGCGATGGCCAAGCGAACGCGCCCTGCACCGCCGTTATCAGCTATCGCTTCTGGCAGAGAGCGTTTGGAGGTGATTCCTCACTTCCCGGCCAAACTGTCGCGATGGATGGAAGACCATGCACGGTTGTCGGCGTCACACCAAAAGATTTCCAAGGACTCCAGTACTTCGGCTTCATCAGTAATCCTGACGTGACGGTTCCGATTGCGCAAGGCGCCGAAATTGGCCGCTCAGAGTTGGGGGGGAAATTGCCACTCCTTACTGCTGACGACCGCTGGGGCCTGCAAATCATGGCACGCTTGAAACCCGGCGTTCGCGAGCGACAAGCAGAGCTCGAAACAAACGGTATCTTCCAGCAAATGCTCACGCCAGAGTGGACGAGCGTTGCCAAGCAGAATGGTCTTCCTCAAATTGTGTTATTGCCAGGCAGCAAAGGTCCAAACTTCATATCGCAATTCATCACCAGGCCTGTGACCATCCTGATGGTGGTCGTCACCCTTCTGTTAATGATTGCCTGCGCGAACATTGCAAGTCTATTTCTTGCGCGGGGAGCTGTCCGGAGCAAGGAATTCACAGTCCGTCTGGCGTTGGGAGCCAACCGACGCAGGCTGATCCGTCAGCTACTGACGGAGAGTGTGCTTCTAGTTTCAGCCGGTGGCGCAGCAGGGTTCCTGCTGGCGTGGTGGGCCAGTCATTACTTGGTCGCATTTCTACCCAGCTCTCCCTTTATAAACCTCGGGTTAAACATCAGTCCTGACGTGAGAGTTCTCGGTTTTGCGGCGGGGATTTCCATCTTCGCGGGTATCGTGTTTGGCCTCGGTCCGGCGGCACAGGCAACACGAATCGAACTCGCCGAGAACCTGAAGGAGGGAATGCTTCTAACCCCTCGCACGTCAGGGAGGAGTCGGCTATGGTCACGGAAGGTTCTGGTCATGTCCCAGCTTGCCGTCTCGCTTCTTCTCGTTCTCATCGCAGGGCTGTTTGTCCGAACACTTCAAAATCTCAAGTCCGCCAACCTTGGATTTGATCCTCGGAATGTTCTCGTGTTCAGTCTCACCCCAACAGCCAACGGATACAGCGGAGAAAAGCTCGCCCTTTTCTACAATCGCCTCCTTGACAGGCTCAACGTGATTCCTGGAGTTGCATCCGCCACAGCCTCAAGCGACGTTCTGATCAGTGATGTAGCCATGGGTGGTTGGAATGCCATTGAAATCGAGGGTGCGCGCCCATCCAGCAAAAGAATCAGCACCACCCTAAACTACATTGCACCGCACTTCTTTAAGACAATGGGTATCCCCTTGCTTGCGGGCCGTGGACCCCAACCGGGGGACACGGCCAGCAGGCCAAAGGTCGCAATTATCAATGCGGCGTTTGCACGCCAGTATTTTCCAGGAGCGTGGCCTTTGGAGAGAAGGTTTCGGTGGAAAGGTTCGAAAGATTGGATTGAGATCGTGGGCTTAGTCGGGGACACAAAGTTCTACAGCGTCCGTGCTGAGCCCCCTCCTATTGCCTACATTCCTTTTCTTCAGAGTCCCTGGCCCTTTGATCTATCGTTTGAGGTGCGTGCGGCAAGTAGTGCCACGGCGGTTGCTAGGGAAGTCTACTCAGTTGTCCATGGCCTCGACCCAGACTTGCCGGTGGTTGACATGAGAACCGAGGAAGACCAGATCAACGGCTCCTTAAACCAGGAGCGGCTCTTCGCCAAGCTTGCGGGATTATTTGGGGCACTCGGCCTCACCTTGGCCTGCGTGGGTCTTTACGGGATCATTGCCTACAGCGTAAATCGCCGAACGCATGAGATCGGCATCCGCATGGCGTTGGGAGCAGAGCGAGGCGATGTTTTGAAGCTTGTCATTGGGCAGGGACTGAAGCTTGCATTGATTGGCGTGGTCATCGGCATAGCCGGAGCGTTCGCGCTCACTCGATTTTTGTCGAGCCTGCTCTATGGTGTGAAGCCGACCGACCCGCTCACGTTTATCGCGGTCTCGCTGCTCCTGCTCGCCGTGGCGCTCGCGGCCTGTTATATCCCTGCCCGCCGCGCGGCCAAGGTCGATCCTATGGTCGCCTTGCGATACGAGTAGGTTTCAGACAGCCAGAGATGATTGCGCTACGCTCCGCGATTGGTCCGGGGCCAATCGATTTGCCAGCGGCCGCCGGGCAGTTTGGTCCAGAACAGGCGCTTGGCTGGCGTACCGCGCGCATGGTGGTAGAGAACCGCAGCGCGTTCGTAAAAGCCGCGCGTGTGCCAGGAGTCGCCATACCTGAAAGGGGCTAGCGCAGACGCTTGCCTTGTGGCGTCTGCGATCTCGCGAAGCGAGAGGTTCTATTCGTTCCCGTCCAGTGGGTCGTTCTGCGTGGGGAGAAGATTCGCTTCGCAAGAAGCCCAAATTCCCCCCGGCAGAAAGCGGGTAGCAGAGCACGGCTGGCGCGGGGATGAAAAGTCCAGTCAGGAAAACACTGACCGTAGCTGCCCGCTTACCGCCGCACACCAGTCCCTTCGGGAAATCGCAGACCCTACACACAGGGTCTGCGCCAGCCACGCGAAAAAATCGGCGGTAACCTGATATCCCTCAACCCGCTCGGCAAGACCACGCCCTGTCAGGTTCGCGTTCCAGTCGTGATCGGCCGCGAGCAGATCAAAGCTCTTGTTCTGCTTAATCCAATCCAGGAAGTTGGCCGGAGCGACGGCCGCATGTTGAACGTGCTCTTTCGGAGCCGTCTACCAGACCGTCATGATCCGGCTCAGACGTTTGAATGGAAACGGACGAATCAACTCGGCGTTGACCGCGCTGAAAATGGCGCTGTTTGCGCCAATGCCGAGAGCAAGGGTGAAAACGGCGACAATCGTAAAGCCAGGGCTGCGGCGCAACTGGCGCAGGCCGTAGCGGATGTCGGCCAGGAATTCCTGTGGCAAGCGAGTGCCGAGCGCTTCGCGGCACTCTTCTTTGTAGCGCTGGTAGCTGCCAAACTCGATCCGTGCCTGCCGCTCCGCCTCCGCTTTGGGCAGTCCCTGGCGTTTCAGATCCTCGGTGCGGCTTTCGAGGTGGGTGCGAAACTCTTCTTCCATTTCACGCTCGATGAGCGGCCGGCGGAAGACAAAGTCAAGGAGCGTGCGAATTGACGATAGGAGCCGCATACCTCCTCCGCGCCTGTACCGCAGGGCTTGTCCTACAGCCTTGCGGTTCCTGCCGGGATTCATTGCAAAACCCGCAGCGTTAAAAGGCGAACGCTGCGCTACAACCAAGCACGAGGCCTGTCATTCACAATTCATCGTTCATAATTCGGTTCGTTCGGCTTTGAGAACTGTGCCGATTGCGGCCACCAGCCGGTTCCAGCCACCCACTTCCTCGCGCAGCCGTTTGCGGCCCGCCGCTGTGAGTTCGTAATACTTTGCTTTGTGCTTGTTCTCCGATACGCCCCACTCCGTCTTCAGCAGGCCCTGGCGCACCAGACGGAACAACGCCGGATAGAGCGCTCCCTGCTCGATCACCAGGGCGCCCCTGGAAATCTGCCCAATCCGAAGGAGAACGCCGTAGCCGTGCAGGCGTCCGAGAGAAACCGCCTTGAGGATCAGAAGGTCGAGCGTGCCGGGAAGAATTTGAGCCGGAGTATGCATGTAGTATCCTAAGATAGTTAGGAGTATAGGCCGGGTCTGGGTGGCCTGTCAAGGGCCCACAGGATGCGTTGCGAAAGCAGTTAAGGATATAGGCGCAACATGGCGTGACCGCGTTACAGCCCCCGATTTGTCCGAGGCCAGTCAATTCGCCAGCGGCCGCCGGGCAGTTTGGTCCAGAACAGGCGCTTGGCTGGCGTACCGCGCGAATGGTGGTAGAGAACCGCAGCGCGTTCGTAGAATCCGCGCGTGTGCCAGGAGTCGCCATACCCGAAAGAGTGATAATCGAGGTGATGGCAAAACTCGTGGCACAGGGTGCTGAGAAACGTGCCGAAAGAGGTGACCCGCTTGTGGACGGCGGTCCGCATCCAGACGCGGATCAGTCCGGTGCTGGGATCGTAATCACCGAAGAGTTCGTAGGCCCAGCCGCTCTCGCGGCTGCGGAGCGGGCGGGCGGCAAGGACTCGAATGCCGGGCGTCGGGACCTTGTAGAAATCCGCTGCCACGCTGAAGAACTCACGGCAAGCCTGACTGGCGTCTGCGCTTGCACCCGCGTTCAGCGCCGCTTCCAGGGATTTGGCCGAAGCCCCCAGGCGATTGTCTGGCGGAATGGCGAGGGTTCGGTTCCGGTCACTTTCGAGAAAACCGGCGAGCAGCGACGGCTTGCGCGGTGCACGGTCGGTCAGCATACACATCCATTTTTCACCGAAAAGCAGGGTCCCGGCAAGTCGTCGTTATGGAGAATCCGACGCGGATAGCTCTTGACTCGTGGCTGCTGAAACGAGCAGATAGGGGCAACTTTTTCCTGGGTTCCCGGATTTGTCGTTTTGCGCCTTAC
>JAKASH010000164.1 GCA_021828225.1 Acidobacteriota bacterium
AAGGTCGGCAAAAAGGGGAACCTTACGGAGCGATTCCATGCGATTTTCCTTCGATTCGCTCATCGCCGCTTATTCTACTTCCAAATGATTCGCTTGGCCATTGCGAAGGCAGTGCAGGTCATTAGTCCGAAAGCACGAGGCGGCAACGACGCTTGGAATCCTCGTCACGCCATTGAGTGATTTACGTCACATCATTAGGGTTTGCTTTTCCATTAAATTGGCATGGGTATGGCATGAAGAACCTTGGAAAACTAGGTACATTTCCGAGAGCTAAAACTGGCTTTTTCGCGGCGGGGAGGACGTGGGACAAGTCGCTCGCCGAATTTGTCCGCGCTCTTGAGTCCGTCAAGTCCATCGTGAATTTGCCAAAGCACGCCAAACTTCTTGAAGAAGGGCAGTTACCGGAGGGCATCTTTGTCCTGCTACACGGCAGCGTCAAGCTTTTTGTGTCGTTGAAGGGCGGGAAGACGCTTATTCTGCGAGTTGTGCAGTCGGGTGAAGTGCTTGGGCTGAGCGCCACGATGTCGAGCACTTTTGCCGAGTACACGGCTGAAACCCTGAGCCCGACGCAGTTCCTTTACGTCCCACGAAAGGATTTTTTGGCTTTGCTGGAGCTTCACCCGGAGATTTGTGTTTCCGTGGTGGAAGTTCTGAGCCATCAGCTTCGCGAAGCTGTGAGCATGATTCACTACTCGTCCGGGTCTCAACCTGCCGTCGAAAAGCTGGCTGATCTGCTGGAATTGTGGGTATCCGAAAACGGTGAAGTGACGGATCGCGGGATCGAACTCAAGCTTCCGTTGACCCAGGAAGAGATCGGGCAGATGATTGGAGTCTCCCGTGAAACCGTATCCCGGCTGCTCGCTGAGTTTGAGGAGCAAGGTGTCCTGGAACTCGAGGGTTCGCGCATACGCCTCCTGAAAGGGCACACACTTGAAGACCTGTCAGCCGCTAAGATCCGGAAGGCTGAAAAGGGAAAAGCTGAAGGGAAGCAAGATTACCCGTCCCTCTCTGAGGGCGAGCCCTCTGCCGATACACCATCCGAAGGCAACCCCAGTGAGGGAAACCCCGGTAGCCGGGAATTTCTTCACTAGACCCCTACCTGGACCACTTGCGGCTGATAAACGCACGAGGGATCAGCTTCAAAAGGATCACCAGTCAAGGCATACGCGCGGGAGCGCGAACCGCCGCAGATCTCTCGAAACTCACACACGCCACATTTCCCCTTCAGATTGGATGCGTCACGTAACTTCTTGAAAAGAGGAGTGTTGCGATAGATGTCCGCCAGGGGCTGCTGCCGGATATTGCCCGCCGCCAAGGGCAGGAATCCGCTCGGGAAGACCTCGCCTTTGTGCGAGATAAACACAAAGCCTTTGCCGTCATTCAGGCCGCGAGGCGCACGGCCGATACCGTCGTCCGACGGCTTGCCAAACGGCATCAGGGTCGGAGCGGAGTTATTCCGCCGCTGTTTGGCCCGCCTCTGCGCCAGATACCGCCGGTAATGCTGCGCCTCTGTCGTCTTGATGTCGAAACGGGCAGTTTGGGAGACTTCGGCGAGTTTTGCGAAGACCTGCTCAAATTCTTCGGCGGTGACCAAGTCCTCAAGTTGGCCGCGACCGGTCGGAACCAGGAAAAACACGCTCCACAGGGCCATGTCGAACGTGTTGAGCAGCGGCACCATGCTTTCAAAATCGTCCAGATTGCGCCGTGTAATGGTGGTGTTGATCTGCACGGGCAGACCAAGCTCGCCCGCCCAGCGCACAGCGTCGAGCGTCAGGCCGTAGGAACCAGGAATCCCGCGGAAGGCGTCGTGGATTTCGGGCGTGGAGCCGTCCAGGCTGACCGCCAGCCGCGCTAATCCGCAGCCTTGAAGCCTTGCAATGGCCTCCCGCGTAAGAAGCGGTGTGGCGCTCGGAGTCATTGACGTTCGGACCCCGCGGCGGGTTCCGTATTCGACCAGGTCGTAAATATCCGGCCGCTTGAGAGGGTCGCCTCCCGTCAGGACAAACAAGGGGGCGGCCATTTCGGCTACCTGATCGATGAGGTTCCGGCCCTCCTGGGTAGAGAGTTCCAGCGGGGAACGCAGCGGCTGTGCGCAGGCCCGGCAATGAAGACAGACAAGATCACAGGCCTGAGTAACTTCCCAGATCACGATGAAAGGCCGTTCGTCGAAATTCATGATTGCCCCCATAGATGCCCCTTCAAGCACAGTAGCTAACGCCTAATCTAAACATGTGGCGGGCGGTCTCGCAGTGACGAATGTCACAAAGAGGTGTGACCTTAGTCATAGTGCGCCACTTGTGGGTCGGATATTCTCACCTCGTTGGGTTGGCAGGGTAGCAAGATACTAAGGACTATGAACCCGATGGAAGCCCAGCGACGCATGGTGTCGGAAAGGCGTTTTTGATTACCGCAGGTTAGCCCCCCAGCGTTCCGCCCCGAACGCGCAAAGGTAGAGACGGTTCACTACAGACCGTCTCTACCCCTTCCTCCAAAGCGTTATAATTTCCATAGCATTTTTCGTAAAGGCACTTTTCAATCGCTGGGAGATGACTGTGGCAAAGAGTACGGGTGTTGAGAAAGAGATCGAAAAGCTGAGGGAAGAGATCCGATACCATGAGCATCGGTATTATGTCTTGAACGATCCGGAAATCTCCGACGTCAAGTTCGACGAAATGATGTACCGGCTTCAGGAGATGGAGAAGGAACATCCGGAGCTGGTGACGCCTGATTCCCCCACGCAGCGTGTTGGCGGGCAGCCCGCCGAAGAATTTGCCAAGGTCCGGCACTCGGCGCCCATGCTGAGCCTCGATAACACCTATTCAGTGGATGAATTGCGGGATTTTGACCGGCGGGTGCGCGAGCTTTCGGGACGCAGGCAGGTGCCCTACGTGGCGGAGTTGAAGCTCGACGGCCTCTCGATGGCCCTGACCTACGATGACGGCGTCCTCACGCGCGGGCTCACTCGCGGCGACGGCGTTACGGGTGAAGATGTAACTCAGAACGTCAAGACCATCCGTTCCGTGCCGCTCAAGATCGATTCCAGAAAGCTCGACGCTATCGGCCATCCCAAAAGGTTCGAGGTGCGCGGCGAAGTGATTATGACCCATAAAGCCTTCCGGGAAGCGAACGAGCAGCGCGAGAGAGACGGCGAGTCAGTGTTTGCCAACCCCCGCAATGCTGCGGCGGGCACCATCCGGCAGCTTGATCCCAAAGTGGTGGCGCAGAGAAACCTAGACATTTCTCTTTACTACCTTCTGGTGAACGGCCGCCCGCCGCTCAAAGAGCACTGGAAGGTGCTGGAAGCCATCAAGGAACTGGGCTTCAAAGTGAACCCCTACCGCCGGCTCGCCAGATCGTTTGACGAACTCACGGACTACATACGGGAGATGGAGCCCAAACGCGACAAGCTGGAATACGAAATCGATGGCGTCGTCGTCAAAGTGAACGAAATCGGGCTTTGGGATGAACTGGGACTGACAGCCAAGTCTCCACGGTGGGCAATCGCTTACAAGTATCCTGCCCACCAGGAGACCACTGAGGTCAAGGATATCCGCGCCCAGGTCGGCCGGACCGGCACGCTGACTCCTGTAGCCGATCTTGTGCCAGTGAACGTGGGCGGAGTGACGGTCAGCCACGCCACGCTGCACAACATGGATGAGGTCGCGCGTCTGGGAGTGAAGATTGGCGACACGGTCCTGATTCAACGCGCAGGGGAAGTGATTCCGCAGGTGCTGAAGGTGACCCGGCACGCGCCCGACGGCCGGGAATTCAGGATGCCGAAGACCTGCCCCGTTTGCGGCGGCGATGTCATCCGGGTTGAAGGTGAAGTTGCCTATCGCTGCGTGAATGCGGCGTGTCCTGCGCAGTTGAAGGAGTCGTTGCTCCACTTTGCCGCACGACACGCCATGAACATCAACGGCCTGGGAGAATCGCTGGTCGATCAACTGGTCGATAAGAAGATTGTTCGAGATGTCGCGGACCTTTACAGCCTGGATGAAGAGCAACTGGCCAGCCTCGAACGCATGGGGAAGAAGTCGGCACAGAACGTTCTGGAGGAAATCGAAAAGAGCAAGACAGCCGAATTGGCTCGAGTGATTTTCGCCATCGGAATTCGCTTTGTCGGCGAGCGCACCGCGCAGTTCCTGGCCGAGCACTTTGGCTCTATGGATAAGCTGGCGGAAGCCAGCCCCGAGGACCTCTACGAGGTTGAGGAAATTGGACCCAGAGTTGCACAGAGCATTGTCGAGTTCTTCCACGAAAAGCGCAACCGCGACGTCATTGAGAAGCTCCGCAAGGCGGACCTGCAGTTTGAGCAGAAGAAGCGGCGGACAGGCGGCTCGCTGGATGGCCTGCAATTTGTCCTGACCGGGACCTTACCCGGCCTCCCGAGGGAAGATGCCACGCGTATGATTGAGGAATCCGGCGGACGCGTTACTGGTTCTGTCAGCAAGAAGACGAATTACGTGGTTGTGGGTGTGGACCCCGGATCAAAACTCGACAAAGCCCGCACGCTGGGCGTCAAAACAATTGACGAGGCCGGCCTCAGGAAACTGCTGGAGCGGTAAGCCGCGAAATCCATCAACAGATGCACAGACAACCGCGCCTTGCGCCTGGAAGAGTTCCAGCGCGAACGGATGCGATTGTCTGGGATCTTGAAACGTGAAGGCACTTGAGGGTGCGCTTCCGGATAGTCGGAACTGAGGCCGGGCTCAAGCTTATCCCGAACGCTACGCTGCAGGTTCGGGACGCTCGAAGATGAAATTGCCAGTGTCCTCGCGGTAGTCGAGCCTAAGGTCGCCGAGGGCCTGGGCCACGGTCTCGTCAACGGCCAGGCGGGTTCCAGCAGTGGTTGCCACTACGTCATCCGGTTCCGGTTCTTTCGTGTCGAGTTTCAGGGTTAAGCGCAATTCGTTCTTTCCTTCCACGGGCCGGGCGTCAACGCGCAAAATCGTGGTTTCGGGCAGCGACTTGCTGGTGGCAATCGCCTTGACCTCTTGCGCCGCCCTTTCGGTCATTTTGATCATTAAATCTCCTTGTTATGGGAACCGTCACAAGACAATGTTCCTGCCTCCCCTCGATCTGGTCGGAAAGAAGATTGAAGAGCCGTAGCGGTTCCGGTGGAATTCACTCTTTCTAGATTGAAACATGATGGCGATGATTGCAACCCTTATTATTTCGCTATTGGAGCGATGCCAGCCACTTTGTCATAACATCAACTTTGTTTGACGGGACGCCTTCCGCCCAGCGAACCTCGTCTCCCTCGCGCAGCATGACGACTTCTCCGGAGGCGGTGTGCCCGATGAAGCGATCCGTAGTGGAATGCGGATCAGGAGAAAGCTCCGGATATTTTTGCGAGAGAACCGCGTGGTAATCGCGGAAAAAAGCGAGAGCGTCTTCCGGACTGGCCCAAAGTGTCCTGGCCACCAGCGCGTAGCTTTGCGTGGCAGGATCTTCATAAACAATGTAACGGTCGCCCATCCAGTTGGAACTGACTGTGTTTGCCTTGGCTTCAGTCAGGTATTGCCCCAGCAGGGAGTCGAAGCCGAGTTCACCCATAGTGTTTTCGTCCACTTCCTTAAGCCCCGGGACCGAACTGAGCGGGGTACGGCGCGGAAGCTTAACCTTGGGCAGTGACACATGGTTGAAATAGTTATTCGGCTGGAAAATGGCCTTAGTGGTCGTGGGCGGAGAAGTGAACAGGACGTTCAAGCTTTTCCAGTCCCCCCGGCCGAGGGCTTTTTCGATGAAGCTTGCGCCCTGGATGTAGGGAAAGAGCGCCTGCATTCGGAAGAAGAGCGGGGCCTTCGAAAAGACTGGAAATTCCGCCATCTGCTGGCGGATGAGAGGCGCGAACAAGGTATTGAAGCTGGGCATCGTGGAGATCGGGACGTTCCCCACCATCCTTTGAAACATGGCGGCTGTCGCGTAGCCTTCCACTACGGCCTGGCGGGCGGCTTCAGTATCCCCGTCCTTTTGCTCGGCCTGCATGTAATGCCCGAGGTTGAAATTCTGGTCCTGAAGTGCGTGGGTCAGTTCGTGCGCCAGAACCATCTCCTGCATGTCGGACGGAATCCAGTCGGCAATGTACATCGTTTTTGTGCGTGGATCGTAAAAGCCGGCGGCTTGTTCCGTGTAAAAGCTGACCAGGAACTTTTCCAGGTCAAAGCTTCGCGAGATCAGGCCAAAAGCCCTCAGCGTGGCTTCCTGGACGTGGATTTGTTTGGGTGTGTAATCGGCATGGAGACTTTGGATCAGAAGCTTCCTGACTTCCGGGCGGCTCACCACTTTCTTTTTCACCGGAGCCTTGATAGGCAGGCCGGTGATCCGGCTCATTTCCTGCAACACCCGGTCGGCCTGGGACAGTAGAGCGGAATGATCCGGCTTCTGGGCGGTTGCCGCACTGGTTTGGGTGCGTTCGCCGGACCAGACCTGCTGGACTGCGATTGCGAAACACAGGATGGCGAAAAGCGTGATCAGTGATCTTCGGCGGAGCCCTGGACGTTCAGAAGATGCAGGCTGGCATGACCGTCCAGGAGGGTTCTTCTGCACAGAGGCGTGCGGTCCAGACGACATGCGGGTGCAGGTTGCAGGAATTTTCATTGGAATGTTCAATCTCCCCGGAAGCAATAAGGACAGGTATAGCGCCAGATACCAAAGATCGGA
>JAKASH010000165.1 GCA_021828225.1 Acidobacteriota bacterium
GTGGAAGAAGACGGTTGAGTATCGCCGTCACCTTCTTCGGCAGACTTCGAGTCGCCGAACGGGGCTAGAAATCCCCCCACGTCTAACACCGCACAGGACTCCACGGCCTTACGAACGGCCCGGTAGAGCTCGGCAGGATTCTGTTTGGTAAGCTTTTTTGAGCCCAGCTCATTCGCGACCTTACGAATGCCCAACTGGCCACGGTCAGGGTGCAATGCCTCGCTCACCGGCAACAGGGAAATCTTCTCTGCGCGGCACACATTCACGAAGTTCTCTAAAATGTGACGCCGTACCATTTCGCCACTGATACCGTCGTATGTGAACTTTCCCACGTCAATGCGGCGAGGCTGCATCAGGTTGCTGCCCTCCGATCCTTCGTTATTGAGAGCGTGGAAACCTAAGCCCAGCCGGTAAGAAAAGGAAATACTCCAAATGCTCATTCCTTTACCTCCCCGGAATCCTCGTCCTCGGACAGAGGAATTTCAGTTTCAACAACACCCGGTGCCGTTTCAGCCTCAGACCCAGACCTGCTTTGCTTCGGAGGTCTGCTCTCCTGAACCAAGTACATCCTGAACAGGTCGCGAAAAGTCTCGAACTCGTCC
Organism: Acidobacteriota bacterium; assembly: GCA_021828225.1. The sequence goes on from JAKASH010000165.1 coordinate 603, forward strand.
CCGATAAGCTGCAAGACACTATCAGGCTCGAACCGATGGCTTTCCTCCGAGCCCACGAAAGTGTTCCCGCGATGCCCAATTTCGATAAGATTCAGCGATCGGTTTATAAATGCCTTCGGGTTTGGGGAGGACCGGAGCGTCGCCACTTCGTCGTACCACCTCTTGGCGGGGTCATCCGCATCCTTCATCCTCGCGTAGTAAATTGCTGAGGCGACCGCGCGGGCGAATTTATGAACACTCTCAGAGTCGCCGTGCCATTGCCCGTATGCCATTTCGAACACCTCCCGCACATGGTCTGAAAGAGTGAATATCTGTTCCGTTCCTGCGGCCTTCAGCTTTTCCTGTGATGTTATGAGTCCGGAAAGATTCCTCGCCGTGGGCTGCATCAGCCAGTTGGCCATCGCGATCGCGTGAGGCGTGAATTCGGTGGCCTTCTTGTTTTGCCAAGCCTTCCTGACTGCACGTCGGAATACGCCGTGCAGAACAGCAGCAAAGTCGGACGATTTGATTTTTCCTATAGCGGTCGAAGCGATTGCGATATTTCCAGAATAGGCAAAGTCGCCCCGTCTCACCTGGCGGTTATACACCACTGCACTCAAGCGGTCCTGGTATCCCTCAGCGAATAAGGACGTCTTTAGCGCGAGCAGCATCAGGGCCTCCGCACAAAGGAGATTTGGTACGGCCACCCACGCTCGCACTGGACTCACCACCTTCGATAGATCGATTTGCCCCTCGAAGATCGGAAGGAAAACGATATCGCCGACCGCTTCCGTGCGAACCTTTCCAGCGAACGCCAATAGGCCGTGCGATAGTCTAAGCTGGGCGATGCACTCTTTGGCAGTACTTTGACCGGACTCCATTGTGTGATAGGAGCTGGCTGCTACTCCACGAATACCGGACTGGATGGCAGAATCGAAACGCGCGAACGCCTTGTTCGCACGATGTAGGGAGTCGTCTTGGCCACCCAGGTCCTCGCCGGATTGGAGGGATTCTGCAAGAGCCTCGCAGTACGTGCTTGTGCTCACAGACCCCTTCATCTTGGGATCGATGTTCTTGCGAACCAGGTCGAGCGCAGCCTTGTCTCGTCCCATCGTGCGCCAGAGCCGCCTACGTCCTTCCACGCGCCAACGGCTTCCTTCGTCGCATATGTAAACGTCTTCGCGTACCCCGATGTACAGGTCTATCGCGCCGTATAGGCGCAACGCATCGAAGAATGGCAGGCCGGTTTTGCGCACATGAAGAGCGATCGCCTTGCCGCCGAAGCCGTTCAAGGCCGCGACAGCTTGCGACCAATCAAATCCGCTCGCGGTCAGTGCTGCCACTGCTCCAACTCCTCTCCGGCAGCATCCGAGCGGTCTGCCATAAGGATGGCCCGACCTACTAGCGCGTATATTGGAAACAGGTCGTCGTTCGGAAGTGCGAGCGGAACTAGGTCCTTGGGCGCCTTCTCTGAGGCAGCTCGAATGATCTCTTCCGCGCGGTCGCTTACGTTTGCAGGCACACCGATGTCTTGCAATACTTCCTGAACAAAGTCCTTTGCGCGAGCGTCAGGTTCGAATGTGTACCGCACCGTGGCAGGATTAGTGAGACTCGAATGGTGCCGTGCGGCAGCCAGGGCGATGGTGCGCACAAGGTGCTCCGCCGCTGGCTCAAGTTTTCCGAAGAGCAACTCACACGCTTTGAGGGTCGCTGAAAAGCCCGGCGGCGTATGGGGAGGGAATTTGAAGTGCGCTTGTGTGTTGCCGGTTCGCCCTATCAGTCCGTTGGGGGCATCGGGATCTACTTCCCTTGCCTTTTTCTGCCACTCGCTACCCGCTTTACCGATATCGTGAAACGCAGCGCCCACTACAGCGATTTGTGCAATCGTGTCGCCCAGTGCAACGATCTGGTCGGGACTCATCTCCGGCTCCACTGATTCAAGAACTCTTAAGAGCGCCCTCCGATATGACGACCTCTCGTCCCCAACGGCAGCGAGCCGCCTCCGGGTCCCTTCGACAACGCCCCTTACGTGGTCAAGCAGTGTCTGGCGCTTGCCGCTCTCGAGCGACATTTGCGCTCGGCTGTTCTCGGTACGGGGGCTCCACGCACTCTCCAAAACGATCCCATCGCCGTCCGGCGGACTTGCGCCTTTTTCAATGAAGCATAGACCTTTGGCCATGTGAAGGTATGCGACAGTGGCGGGCAAAACGAGGACATCCCCAAGGCGCACCGAATCTGCTGGCTCAACTGACAATTGTCCCTCGTCGTACCGAATAACCTTGCCAGATCGGGCGCGGCGAGCCATTTCTTGGGCTTGCGCGAAGCTCACCGACGAGGTTTCAGGCTCGAGGCGCGACGCCAACCGTTGCTGGAGGTCCTGTAACTCACTTGCGGTTACGGCAACTTCGATGGAGAGAATTTCCCTAAACTGACGAGCGATGGCTCCTGGGTCGCGCTCTTGGGCGGCGCGGTCGAAGAGGTTAAGAGCGAAGGGCACTCTACCAAGTGCCTGTTGTACTTGCTCCCTCTGCTTCTCCCCGCTGTCCTTGGGCAACTTGCCCTGGCTGTTCACTTCAATCGCCCAGGCGTCGTCAACCCACTCACGCTCAACCTCCCATGAGAGTTGCTTCTCGTCGGGCCAATTCTTCAACGTTGCGGCGACCGCTTGCGCTCGATAAGGCCGCGCCCATTCCGCCATCTGGCTCGCGGCTACCCTTAGAACGCAGAATTCGCCTTCGACCGTGCCCTTACGAAACCACCTGGCACATCGGCCAGACCGCTGCACAAGTGTATCTACCGGGGCGGGGTCGGAAATCACCAGTGGTGCCGAGATGTCGAGGCCTGCCTCAGCGACCTGATTGGTGAGCAGCAACCAGCTACCCTCTTTGCTAGACTTGCCGAAGCGCTCCAACACCTCCGCCTCGGCTTTTGCTCTCCAGGCGCGGGGCATGCGGTTGTGCAGCACTGTTATCGTATTAGGGTCCACGCCGTCTCCGCGGTGCGCTAGGCGATCGTACACATTCTGTAATCGGGTAACGGTGTTGGCGAAGTAAATCCGCTTTCCGGGCGTGTTGATTAGCCGCTCGTCCAGCTTTCCACAGTCGATCCTTCCGTCTTCCTCTTGTTTCTTAGCCTTCAGCTCCAGCAGGGATATGGTGACGTGGCGATTCCGGCTTCGTAGCTTAAGACCCTCGTCGTTTTCGACATCCCCTTCACCAACGACCAGCAACTCGATCCCCATTTCCTTGCATACAATCTCGGCAACTGCCTTTGGCAAAGTTGCGGTTTGGACCACGGTCTGAAGCCCGAACCTCTTCACGCGGAAGTCAATAATGCCCAGCAAAATTGAGAGCGCCTCGCGGGAGATTGCCCAGGCAAGGTGAGCCTCATCGAGTATCAATCGCGACATGAGCAGGGCAGCGGCGACCGCATGTCCAGCCTTCAGTGGCAGGCTCAATGGGAGCCCTGGCACGCCGCACACTACCTGGTCATAGGTCGTTACGATCACTTCTTCGCTGAAAAGATAGCTTTCTTGAGTATCCCCGTGGTGGACAATTGGTGTAATCGGCTTGCCGTCACGCTTTAATTCGGAAATGGCATCTCGGATTCCCACGCCAAGCGCCCTCAACGGTACCGCGTAGATCGTTTTTGTGAACTTATCCTGAACGTCAGCCGTGACTGCCAAGGTCTTACCCAGACCGGTCGGTGCAAGAAGGAGGAGGCTTTTCCCCTGCTTCAAAAGCTCCTGAGCCTTTAACTGAAAGGTTGTGAGTGATGGACCTGTCATTTCACTTCGTACCTTCTGGCAACTCAAACCGTCCATTGCCCCATGCAGTGTGCTTGCCCAGATGAATTGCTTCGCCAAAAGCTAGCCAAGACAGAAACTCTAACAAATCTCCTTCGTAGGTTGCCTCGCCAATGAAGCCTGAAAGTTCGTGCCTTTCTCGAGTTCTCGACGATGTGCGAAACCGTTCCACCCATTCAGTGTGAGCAGCGGTGGTTCGCACTTTCTCTGCGCGCTCGCCTAGCTCCCTAAAATCTACAACAAGAGGACCGTCGCCAAAGAACGTGCTAAGCGCGTTGATCCGGTCGCGCAAGCGCTTGAAGATGTGGTGGAACTCCGGGCGGCGGACGACCTCCCCATCGGCGCGCAAAAAGGTGGGTGTCAGAAATTGGATCGTGATGCTCTGCGCTGGTCCGCTACCGTTCTGGCTCCGAAGCTCTTGAAGACGGGCTCCGATCCACTCTAGGGATCTGACGGTACGGGTTGCACGGAACACCTGGTCCTCGTTGCTATAGATCAGTTTTGTCCGGCTACCCTGTTCCGCGCCGTTCGAGGAAATCCCGGTCTGCTCGACTCGCTCCAGTATGCATTTGGCGCGGTTCAGGCCCAGCCCCTCCAGAGCGAGTTCTTTGAATGACAGCACAAAGTAGGGAAGGAAATCGAGTGCTCGGCCGATGAGAACCAGGTCGAACTCGAACCGCTGTCCCTTCCCGAACCGACGCTGCTGCGTGATTGGCGCTCGGAAAACAAATGGGCGTGGGATGTCTTGATTCTTGGAAAGCCGCTCCGAGCCGGGCGGTGGTGAGGGCTCGAAGACCGCCTTGTATGGGCATGAAGCACCCAGCGGACAAGATTTCGTGTCGCGGCATTGGGGAACGCAACAGAGTCGCCGGAAAGCATGGCCGAATCCGCCACGGAGCATGTTGCCCTTGTTTACGGCGGGCACGTGCATCGGCTCCTCCGGCACGATCGTGAAGCGAAACAGGCCCACCGGCAGGTTGCACGCTATCACGTCGTCAGCCATAGCCAAACCGTAAAAAGCAGTTTCTCATTCTACTGAATCGCCGCGAAGTTGTCCGCTATTTCGTAACCGCGATTTCGTACCAGGCCCCCGACGGGACCGTGCCTTCAAACGCCCGCTTTGCCCAAAGAATCACCCCGAGAACATGAATGGCGCGCGCATGGTCCCGGGGGATGCCCCGCTCGCTGCTCCTCCTGGACGGTGAAACATGGGAACGATATACCGAAGAGGCCGAATCTGGTGGATCAAATACTACCGGAACGGCAAGTCGTTCCGCGAGACCAGCAGGTCCCAAAAGGCTTCAGTTGCCAAGCGGTTGCTCCGGAGGCGCGAGGGAGAAATTGGCTCCGGTGCGTTCCTAGGTCCAAGCGCTGAGCGGGTGCGTTTCGAAGAATTGGCCGAGGATTTTCTGAACGATTACCAAGCCAATGGCCGGAAATCCCTTGTCTGGGCAAAACGGCGAATCGAGTGTCATCTGCTGCCTTTCTTTGGCGGCTTGCGAGTGGTGGACACCACAACTGACCGAGTCCGCGCTTATACGATCAAAAGACAGCAGGAAGGGGCCAGCAATGGGAGCATCAACCGCGAACTGGCAGCGCTCAAGCGCATGTTCAATTTGGCGGGGGAGATGACGCCGCCAAAGGTTGCTCGTGTCCCCTACATCCCCATGCTCAAGGAAAGCAATGTCCGCAAGGGCTTTTTCGAGCATGGAGATTTCTTGGCGCTTCGACGCGAGTTGCCAGCGTACCTGAAGCCGGTGCTCACATTTGGATACTACACCGGGGCGCGCGAAGGGGAAGTGCTGAACCTGAAATGGAATCAGGTCGATTGGGAAGCTCGCACTGTGCATCTTGAGCCCGGCACGACGAAGAACGATCAACCTCGAACGATCCCTCTCACTGGAGAGCTGCTCGAAACGCTTCGAGCGCAAAAGGCCTTTTGCGAGTCGAGTTTCCCAGGGTGCACGTATGTGTTTTTCAGGAAAGGCAACCGAATCGGCAATTTCCAAAGAGCATGGAAGTCAGCCTGTACGCGCGTCGGCAACCCAGGGAGGCTGTTCCACGATCTCCGGCGCACCGCTGTTCGGAACATGGTACGGGCCGGCGTCCCAGAACGCGTGGCCATGGCGATTTCGGGTCACAAGACGCGATCCGTGTTTGACCGTTACAACATTGTGGCGGAGCGCGATTTGCACGAGGCGGCTCGTCGGCTGGACGCGCACCTCAGTGCTTCGGCTGAGCACAGCAGGAGCGAGCCTTCTGAAACCGTTTC
>JAKASH010000166.1 GCA_021828225.1 Acidobacteriota bacterium
CGGTTTGTTTTTTTCGCTCATCGTTTGTTTTCAGCAACTTCCCAGCTTTGTTTTTAAAAAAAGAATTCTTTTTTCTGTTTTTTCGCGTTTTGGAGGCGGCGGAATCGAGTTTTGCTGTTTGTTTTGAAAGCGATACTGCAGTCTCGATGCGTATTTGCGCTGTTTGCATCATCATTCACTCTTTGCCTCCCGGCAGCCGCACGCCGCCTTGGGAGGATTGGGCAAGACTACCATACTAGCCCATCTTTGTCAAGTAAATTTTCGCGCAAGCCGGGCTTCTGCCCCTACCTGCGGACTACGACGAGAGCAAGGGCGGGACTGCGTTGCGCCAGATTTCTTCAGCGGCTGAAGCCGGGTCTTGCTGCAGGCGCTGAATGGCCCCGGTGAACCGGGGCCCTCCTAAAGAGTGATCGTACACATCGCAAAACTCGCCACTCGCGTATGCGTCTCCCTCGGAAGTGCCCCCTCACCCGGCCCGCGGGGCTGTCCACCCTTTCGGAGAGGGCTGCTTTTAATGCGGGAAGAGGCCATGGTCAGCAAGTAGCGTGGACCTCCGCTGTCGAGGTCCGCGGTTTTTCTGGCGATGGCGTTCACGATGCCGTATTCCAGCGCCGCGGCTCCGGCGCCTCCTGGTCATCATGCCCCGAACCAAAACAAGAGCCGCAGACCGCAAACCCGGCGGTTTGCGCTACCTGCTTCCGGCCTCGAGTGCCAAGTGTCTTTAAAGGCCGTGATCTGGGCGGCGGATTCTTCGCCGCTTGCTGTAGCGGCGGTCTGCGACCGCCGGATTTTTCCTTCTCCTAAAGGCCGGCGCTCATAGAGCGCCGCTACAGAGAACCCGTGCGTGGCGTTGGAGTTGAAGGGCGGATCGAGGTAGATCAGGTCCACGCTTTCCGAGGCCACGTGCTCGCGGAGGATTCCGAGATTGTCGCCAAAGTAGAGCTTGTTTTTCCAGTCCATTTGCGCAGAAGCATAGCATAAAGCTGGAATGACGGGCACGCAGGTTGCATTTTTTCGATGGTGGCGGTGAGGACACCGCCGCTACAAAGGCTGAAGCCGAATTTCGCGGGGACGATTAGCGGCCCCGGTGAACCGGGGTCCTCCTACATTGGCATTGAGTTTGGCGGTGGCGCGGGAGGCGAGGTGTGCGGTAAGATGCGGGGCTGAATGGGGCGGGCGCCGGGGAGCGGCTTTCGGAGCGTTGGAGGCGGGGAAGAGCTTGAGCCTTCCGGCTGGTTCGTCCAAGAGGTCACGGGTTGAAGAGTTCGGCAAAGATCAGGATTGGCAAGCGCGTGGCCCTGGCGAGCATTGGGGTCAGCGCCGTCCTGGCGGTGGCGAAGATTACCGTCGGCATCCTGGGACGGTCGGCATCCGTGCTGGCGGACGGCTTTGAGTCGGCTGGAGATGTGGTGGCGTCGACGGCTGTCTTTTTCGGCTTTGCCGTGGCCTCGCGGCCTGCCGATGCCGAGCATCCTTACGGCCACGGGCGTTACGAGACGCTGACCGGACTGATTGTTGGCTTCATCCTTTTGCTGGCCGGCGTGGGGATCTGCTATCGGTCCCTTCAGGGATTGCAAGGGCCTCACGAGACACCAGCTTTTTATGGAATCTGGGCGCTGCTGGGCTCGATGGTGGCCAAGTCGGTGATGTCCGCGGTCAAATTCCGATACGGCAAAAAAATCCGCAGCGCGGCTTTGACGGCTGACGCCTGGAATGATTTTGTCGATATCCTCTCGGCGCTCACGGCCCTGACCGCCCTCGGGCTGACGCTGCTTGACCCTGCCCGCTTTCTTGCCGCGGATCATTATGGCGGGTTTGCGGTAGGGCTGTTTGTGATTTTCACCGCCATGCGAGTGGCGAAGGATACGTCGTCGCGGCTGACCGACGAGATGCCGGATGACGAGATGATGTCCGCCATTCGCGAGGTGACCTTAACGGTTCCGGGAGCCATCGGCGTGGAAAAGTGCTATGCACGCAACGTGGGCCTGCAATACTACGTTGACCTGCATCTCGAGGTCGACCCGGAACTGACCGTGAGGGAATCACACGAAATTGCAACCGCGGTGCGCTTCGCCATCCAAAAGAACCTGGACTGGGTCGAAGACGTGCTGGTGCACGTGGAACCGGCGCCGGCAAGCGCGAATCCGCTGGCCGCGGAACCGGGCAAGGGGAAGGCTCCAGGGCCGCCCGGCTGAGCGGCGTGGGCCGCGCACGTTCCGGCCTTGATAATTTTTCGCGGGTCGGCCATAGTAATGGGAAGGCATGAAAGTCGGCGGTAGAATTCGGACGCTGTTACGTTTGTTTTTCCTCGTCGCCATCCTGATGACGGTGGCTGTGGTTTCGGCCATTACCACGATTCGTCTCACCATCCACGGGAAGCAGGAGATTCTGCCCAACCTGGTCGGGATGCCGGAAGTTCAGGCGCGAAGCGTTCTGAACGGACTGGGCCTTGATCTGGAAGTCGAAGACCGGCTCTACAGTACCAAGATCCCTGTGAACGCCATCGTGCAACAGATGCCGTCTGCCGGGACGAGCATCAAGCCGATGCAGCAGGTCCACGTGCTGCTGAGCCTGGGGGCGCAAAAGGTGAGCGTTCCCGACCTGATTGGACGCAGCCTTCGCGCGGCCCGGATAACCAGCGTCGAGCGCGGATTGACGATCGGCGACGTGGCCGCGATCTACTGGCCGCAGGACGCTCCGAACGAGGTGGTGGCGCAGGATCCCCCGCCGGCCACAACGGACTTGCAGAACCCCACCGTCAATTTCCTGGTTTCTCTGGGCCCGAAGCCCGTCGCCTACTTGTGTCCGAACTTTCAAAACAAGCCCCTTGGGACGGTTCAAGCCGAGCTGCAACAAGCAGGATTCCAGAACATTAACGCCAGCCAGGTCCAGGTCCCCGGCACTCCACGCAACACCATCATCAAGCAATTGCCCCTCCCGGGAAGCAAGGTGACGCCGGACACCACTTTTCAGTTTCAAGTGTCGCAGTAGGCTGGTTTCCTTTTCCATCAATTGGCCAGGAATGATAGCGGATTGCAGTCTGGCTGAGCCGTGGAGCTGCAGTTGTGGCAAGAGGTCCGTGGTTGGAAAGGCGCCAGGCGTGGCTGCCCTTCCTGATCAAGCAAAAGGCCTCGCAATTCGCGAGGCCCTTTGCGAAAGCAGATACGCAGGATTTCAGGAAGTGGCCCTGGCAGTCATGTGCTGATCGAGCGCTGCCATCCTTTGCTCGGCCTGCACGTAGCGGCTGACCGTACCGATGGCACCGGCCATTCGATTGGCAGATTTGTAAATCATATTGATATTCTGCGGATATTCCGTCAGGGCAAGGGAGTCTTTGTTTTCATACTTGTTCAATTTCGCGATGGCCGCGTCCATCTGGTAGGCCATCTCATGAACCTCCGGCGTCACCTTATGGACCAGGCTCTGCTGCCAGGGCTCGAGTCTCTTTTCCATCTGGTCGAGCTGGAACAGGTCGGCACCCATCTTGTTGACGTCGTACTTGGCGGTATCGAGCCTTTGCGACTGGTCTTCCCAATTGAGTTCGATCTCCTGGACTTGCAGCCGTCCAACCTGCCTTCTTGCATTGCGTGCGAGTGTCTGCATTTGATTCAGTAAATTTGTCGCTTCCTCAGTGTCCTGCCAGTTGGCGGTATTGGATTTGATGCCGAACTGCCGGTTAGTTGTAACAGCAAATAACATGCCAGCGGGCATTATTAATCCTGCTAACAGAAGAGCTTCGATTGTCCGTACAACATTCAAACGCATATTGCCTCCTTTGTACAAAAGTCATGCTCAAGGCCGTGTTTTATGGGCCTTTAATACAGCTCCTGAACCTGACACTTTGTAAGATGCACGACAACGGGGAATCGTTACTTGATAGCCGGCAATCCTGCGCGCGAGGTAATATATGTCCAACAAGTGATACAAGATGTAATTGAGTAGTTAACATTGAGAAAGAGAGTTTCTCTGGAAGATCAGATCATCTTTTTCAGGCGGAAGTGGTTTGCGGCAGGCAGAAAGCTTCTTGCGGGAAATCCCGCCGGGCGTGGACGGGATTTCCCGATGAGGACAGGAGGAGGAGCAAGAGCTATGAATTCGCCCGTAAGATGTGCAGTTCGAGTTTCGCCACCTTAGCTTTTGCGGCCTGATACTGGTTGAAGGCGCCAACGGAATGGATGAGGTGGCCTGTCTGGCTGGCGATAATGTTGATGTTATCCGGATATTGCGTCAAGGCGAGTGCTGTTGCACTCTGCTTTGCGTTTAGTTCCGCAATGGCCGCGTCGGTCTGGTAGACGAGCTCGTGGACATTGGGCGTCAGGCGGTGAAGGAGCTTCGTCTGCCAGGGCTCAAGCTTATTCTTCATCGCGTCCAGTTGCAGCAGGTCGTTTCCCATTTTGTTGACATGACTCTTGACCCGGCTGAGCTTCGACGCCTGAGACTGCCACAATACTTGCATTTCACTAACCTGGATCGGGTCAATTTCTCTTTTGACACGCCTGGCCATGTTCTGCATGTTGTTGAACAGGCTGGTTGCCCGGTGAGCATCGGCCCAGTTGGCGACGCTCAAATCGGGCTGGGACAACGGATTTTGTTCGGCGGAGTACAGCATGCCTGTGGGTACCACCAAAAGCGCCAGGAGAAGTGTTTCCAGCATTCGTGAGATCTTGATTTGCATAAAGCCCCCTTGCTTTGCCTGGGCTTAGCGGCAAACGCTGCTTTTGGGCCCCTGCGCCGCTTTGCCCTTCACATATGTTGGGATGCGAGTGTCCCGCGGCAACGTTGCTTGGAATCCCCGCAAGAGAAGTTGTAGGCTGGACGGAGAGGCTATGGCAGGTCAACGAAAGGAAGCAGCAAAGGCGGCTGCACCAGGAAGGGAAGCCGTGCGATTTCCTGGACGGCCTTGCGGACGCGGTTTTCGGAGGTTGGCTCGAGGGTCATGACAAAGGGCAGATGATCCTTCGGCATGCCCGGCTCCTGGAGGACCGAGTCAATATTGATTCGATGCCGGCCGAGCGCGGCGCAGACCCGAGCCAGGATGCCGGGGCGGTCCCGAACGACCAGGCGGAGATAGGAGCTGACGGGCTCGCGGGAGGGCAAGCCGATTTTCTTCTTGTACCACAGAGAGTAGCCTAGCGGCGTGCTGCCGACGCCGCCCGCCGCGATGACCCTCGCGATTTCCACAACGTCCGAGAGGACGGCGACCCCGGTCGGCTCGCCTCCGGCGCCGCGTCCGGTCAGCGTGGTGGTCCCGCCTTTGTTGCCGAGCAGCAGGATGCCGTTCGTGCTTCCCCAGACGTTGGCGAGCTGGGAAGCCTGGGGAATCATCATCGGGCGCACCGTGATCTCCAGGCTGTTGCCCCGCTGCCTGCGCGCCGCGGCGATCAGGCGGATGGTGCGATTCAGGCGGTGGGCGTAGGCGAAATCGACCTGCTCGATCCGGGTGATTCCTTCCACGGGAATCTCCTGAACCGGGACCGCCTGGCCGAAACAGACCATGGTGAGAATGGCGATTTTGTACCGGGCGTCAAAACCCTCCACATCGAAGGTGGGGTCGGGTTCGGCATAGCCCAGCTCCTGCGCCTGTGCCAGCGCCGCGGAGAAGGAGACGCCGCGCCGCTCCATTTCCGTCAGGATGTAATTGGTGGTGCCGTTCAGAATACCGTAGACTGCCGCAAAGCTTTCGCCCGCAAGGCCCGAACGGATGGCGTGAAGGATGGGCGTTCCGCCGGCCACGCAGGCTTCAATGCCCAGCTTGACGCCTTTCTCCCTGCTGCGGCCGACCAGTTCGATGCCATGCTCGGCCACCAGTTGTTTATTGGCGGTGACAAGGTGCTTTCCGGCGTTGACGGCGGCAAAGGCAATGGCCCGGGCGGTGGGGAGTTTACCAACCAGTTCCACCACAATGTCCACCTCCGGGTTGCGAACCACGTCCTTCCAGTCGGCGGTGAAGGCGACCTTGTCCTTGATCCAGGAAAGGTCCTTTTTGTGAATGCCCCGGGAACAGATCATTTTGAGCTGGAGCTTGCAGCCGAGCCGGCGCTCGATCTCCAGCCGGTGTTCCTGCAGAACCTTGATGGTTCCCGTCCCGACCGTTCCGACGCCGATAATTCCAAGGCCCACGGGCTTTAATGCGCCCGCCTCGCGGAGCAGGCTTCGTCTCTGTCGCGTTGCCGTCATTCGCTTATTCCACGATCAAGTGCGGTCCGCCTGGCACGCCGGCGGACGCTTTTCCAGCAGAGTTTGAACATCATACCGGAAGTATTTCATCCTACCATTGAAATTCCACCCGGGTTCGCCGAGTTGCGTATTCGCCATAGGGAGCGATGCGAAGGGTGCGAATGTGGCCGGCCTGGTTGGTGTAAGCCAGAACGACAGTGAGGATGTTCTTCTTCTTTTTTTCGGTGATGAAATAAGGCTCGGGAAGGTAGAAATCCTTTTGCGGGCCGATCGTCATGTAGCGGCCTACGAATTTGCCGTTCAGGTAGAGCAGGGCATCGCGGCCGGCTTCAAAGGTGACTTTCCAGGGAGCGAACCATTCCTCAGAAGGCTCTTCCATTTGAAACTCCGCGCTGCACCAGGTGTAGAGCGGAAGAAGCTCGCTGTCTCCTCCGGTGCCGATGGACACCGGCTCGCTCCAGG
>JAKASH010000167.1 GCA_021828225.1 Acidobacteriota bacterium
CGCATGCGGCGCCAGGAAAGGCCTCCGAAGACGGCAGAAGACTACTACGCGCGCGGAGTAGCGGCTCTTAACAGCCGGGACCTCGACTTGGCAATTCAATACCTTAGCAAATCAGACAAGATAATGCCCAGGCAGGAGTATATTCATTATTCCCTGGCTGCTGCCTACGGCCTCCAGGGCAACCCGGATAACGCGCTCAGCCACTTGGAGATCGCCATCAAACTCCGACCGCAGAACCGAGTTCAGGCTCGTCTCGATGATGATTTCCAGGTTCTTTCAAGTGATCCTCGCTTTATTCGACTCTTGGGCACTGACGGCCGACAGGCGCGATTATAGGGTGACCGAAGTCGTCTCGCCAACATTGTCTCCTCCGGCATATAGAAGCGGGTACATTGGATGAAGGTTGTTGCAATCGGTGGAGGTACCGGTTTAGCTGTCCTGTTGCGAGGCTTGAAGCGGTATGTCGGCACGGATGCGCCTGCGGGCCGCACCATAATGGGGCAGCTAACGGCCGTTGTGACTGTGACCGATGAAGGTGGCAGCTCAGGCCGCTTGCGCCGGGATTTCGGCATGCTTCCGCCCGGAGACATCCGCAATTGTCTTGTCGCGCTCGCGGAGGACGAAAAAATTCTGACCCAGCTGTTCAATTATCGCTTTGCAGCTGGCAAGGGTCTTCGGGGTCACAGCCTCGGGAACCTGTTCCTCACTGCCTTAACCAATTTGACAGGCGATTTTTTGATGGCGGTAAAGCTTGCCAGTGACGTTCTGGCCGTTCGAGGTGAAATTTTTCCTGCGACGCTTGCCGATGTACACCTCAAAGCGCTCCTTGCCGATGGACGGCGCGTGGAAGGCGAAGCTCGCATTCATCGAACCAGCGTTCCGATTCGCAAACTGTCGATTGTGCCAGCCCGTTGCCGGCCCATGCCGGAGACGCTTAAGGCCATCGAGCAGGCAGATCTTATTACGCTCGGGCCGGGTTCTCTCTACACTTCGCTCCTGCCGAATCTGCTTGTTTCCGGTATTCCGCAACAGATCGAGCGCTCGAAGGCGACGAAAATTTACGTTGGAAACTTGATGACGCAGCCCGGAGAGACCCGCGGTTACAGCGCTGCTGAACATCTCCTGGCCATTGTCCGGCACGTTGGCCGCAATATTTTTGACTTTGCCGTTCTGAACAGCAGGCCATTTCCACCCTCGATGCGCAGGCGTTACGCCGCTGAACACGCTGAGCCCGTCATCAATGACCTTGAGAAGATCCGGACACTGGGCGTTTCTCCGGTTTGTGTTCCCTTGCTCCAGGCCGAAGACGGAGTCGCGCGCCACGATTCCGTGCGGCTCTCGCGGTTGCTGCTGGAGCTTGCCTCGCAGTCAACGAAGTGTTCCCAACCTGGCCTTGCCCCGAGCACGAGGATCATGTCGTTGTCCAAACGCGCGTGACGCTCGATCAGCTCTGTCGCTACTCGAACTTAGAAATGCCGGTCAATTGTCTTATGTGAACTATAAAAACTATTCATTTCTCAGAACCGGGTAGCGAGTCGCAAAATAGGGTTTTACAGGACGGGAGAGGTGTCTAAAAACGGGCTTATGGATGATAAAAGGGGAAGAACTTGCCAGCAAGGCCTTTATCAGCGTGAAGAGCACGACGCGTGCGGTGTTGGATTTGTTGCGGACCTTAATGCTCCAGCATCCCACCGCGTTGTCACACAGGCCCTCGAGTGTCTTGGGTGCCTGACGCACCGCGGTGGCGTTGATGCCGATGGTGCCAGCGGTGATGGCGCGGGGATTGCCGTACAGCTCCCTTCCAACTTTTTCGCACATGAAGCTTGCCGCCTCAATTCGGGGTTTCAACCCCACTGGCGAACAGCAGTCGGCGTATTCTTCTTTCCCCAGGACGGGGTAGAGCGTGCACGGGCTATGTTTGTGGCTGAAGAGGCGGTTCGCAATCGGGGGCTTTACGTTTCTGGATGGCGTCAGGTTCCGATCAATCCGGATGCGCTCGGCCCACAGGCTCGCGAGAGCCAACCGGCCATCTGGCACCTGCTGGTTGCGCAGCCTGCTGACCAGGAGCGCGAATTTGAGCAAATTCTGTATTTGACCCGCAAGGAAATCGAACGGCGTATCGCGGAAGCAAGGATTTCTGATTGCTATATTCCCTCTTTTTCGTCCCGTAATATTGTTTACAAGGGACTTATGGCTCCCTCGCAACTTGGAGTTTTCTACAAAGACCTTTCCGATCCGGACTTCACAACCTCGGCTGCGCTTTACCACCAGAGGTACAGCACGAATACTTCGCCCACCTGGTTTCTGGCTCAGCCCTTCCGCCTTGTAGCACATAATGGGGAAATCAATACCCTGCTGGGGAATCGCAACTGGATGCGGGCGCGAGAAGCTGTGCTTGGCCATCCAATCTGGGGGAACGAAGCCGAATGGCTCAAGCCGGTCATTCAACCCGGGGGAAGTGACTCTGCCAGCTTTGACAATGCCCTTGAACTGCTGACTCGTTCAGGGCGCACGGTGCACCACGCACTGCTCATGATGATTCCGGAAGCCTGGGAGGGTTCGGTTGAAATCCCTGCTGATGTCCAGGCTTTTTATCATTACCACTCCTGCCTGATGGAACCCTGGGACGGTCCTGCCGCAATGGCCTTTCTGGACGGGCATCTGGTGGGCGCGGCGCTTGATCGCAACGGCTTACGCCCTGCGCGTTATACCATCACGAAGGATGGCTTGGTGGTCCTTGGGTCTGAAGTCGGCATGCTGCCCATCGAACCGGAAAGAATTCAGGAAAAGGGAAGGCTCGGCCCAGGCCAGATTCTCGTGGTGGATCTCAAACACAAGAAGATTTTCAAGAACGAACAGCTAAAACGGCAGGTTTCCCATGGCCGGAAATACCGGAGATGGATTCATAACAACATGGTGTTCCTCCCCCGCTTGAAGGCTGAGCGGAGTGGGCTGGCGGGATCCGAGGGCGATCGCCTGGCTTCCCGCGATCGCGCGACCTTCATCGCATTGCAGCGCGCAGCCGGCTACACTGAGGAAGACCTGGAACTTCTCATCGGCCCTCTGGCGGGCATGAAAAAAGAACCGGTGGGTTCGATGGGTGATGACACACCGCTTGCGGCACTTTCGCACCGCCCGCGTCCCATCTACCACTATTTTCGTCAGATGTTTGCCCAAGTGACCAATCCGCCCATCGATCCGTTGCGCGAGTCGCTGGTGATGGCTCTGAACCTCTACCTGGGTGCCCGTCATTCCGTCCTGGTGGAATCTCCCGAGCATGCCCGCATGATTCGGCTTGATTCGCCGTTTCTATTTGACAGCGAGCTCCAGGAGTTGAAACGGCTCGGTGAGGAAAAGTTCAAGCCGGCTACAATCTCCACCCTTTTCCCGGTGAGCCAGGGCCCTGAGGGGATGGCGGCGGCCATTGGCCGAATCAAGCAGAAATGTCTGGCAGCGGTGAAGCATGGCAGTTCTATTCTTCTCCTGAGTGACCGGGGCGTGGATCCTGAGCACGCCGCAGTTCCTATCCTGCTCGTTGTAGGGGCGGTGGTTGAGCACCTGATTGCCGAGGGAGTTGGCAACAAGGCCGACCTGGTGCTTGAGACCGCTGAGGCTTGGGAGTCGCACCAGTTTGCTTGCCTTGTCGCCTATGGAGCTGCCGGAATCAATCCATACTTGGCGCTTGAAGTTGTCGCGGACCTTGCAAGCCACGGCGAGCTGGGGGAGACGTCCGTCACCCGGGCGCTGGAGAATTTCCGAGCCGGCATCGAAGCGGGACTTAAGAAGATCATGTCCAAGATGGGCATCTCGACCCTGGCAAGTTATCAGGGCGGGAAATTTTTCGAGATCATCGGCTTGGACCCGGATGTGGTCAAGGAGTTCTTCCCTGACACGCGTTCCCTGATCGGCGGCCGCAAACTCGTGGACCTGGCGAACGACGTCCTTGCGCGGCATTTCGATGCTTTCCCGGCTAAGGCTGAGAAGCCCGAGTTTTTCGGATACTACCGATTCCGCAAGGGGTTTGAGCGGCACGCGTTCAATCCCCAGGTGATTCGGAACCTGCAAAAAGCGGCTAAGGAAGATAGCGCGGAGAGTTACCATGCCTTTGCACAGGAGGTCGACGACCGCGAGCCTCTGACCTTACGTGACCTGGTGCGGTTCGGACCTGCCAAGCCAATTCCTATCGAAGAAGTCGAGCCTGTCGAGGCAATCTGGAAGCGCTTTTCGACCCAGGCGATGTCGCTGGGAGCCTTGAGCCCTGAGACCCAGCACACGCTGGCGGTTGCGATGAACCGGATCGGCGGGCGATCGAACACCGGCGAGGGCGGAGAAGATTCGAACGTTTATTACGTTGAACTCGAGGACGGAGATTCCGCCGAAAACAAAATTAAGCAGGTTGCTTCGGCGCGCTTCGGCGTGACGCCAGAATATCTGGTTCGGGCCGAGCAACTGGAAATCAAGATGGCTCAGGGTTCGAAGCCCGGCGAAGGGGGGCAGTTACCGTCCCACAAGGTAACGCCGATGATTGCCCGGGTACGGCGCGCCGTGGAAGGTATTTCGCTGATCTCGCCGCCTCCTCATCACGATATCTACTCCATTGAAGATTTGGCGCAACTGATTTACGACCTCAGAGAAATTAATCCGAGTGCCACCATCGGTGTCAAACTTGTGTCACAGGCAGGCGTGGGGACCGTGGCTTCCGGTGTGGCCAAAGCGAATGCGGACGTTGTGCTGATCAGCGGTCATGACGGCGGAACGGGCGCCTCGCCGCTGATTTCAGTCAAGAATACGGGTTCTCCCTGGGAAATGGGACTTGCGGAAGCCCATCAGGCTTTGGTCGCGAATGGCTTGCGGAACAGAGTTCGCCTGCGCGTCGACGGGGGATTGAAAACCGGCAGAGACGTGGTAGTGGCTGCGATGCTGGGCGCTGATGAATTTGGATTCGGCACGGCAGCCCTGGTGGCTCTGGCGTGTGTGATGGCGCGACAATGTCATCTGAATACTTGTCCTGTGGGCGTAGCCACGCAGCGTGAGGATCTTCGGCGGCGTTTCCCGAATGAGCCGGCACGGCTGGTCAATTACCTGCGGCACGTTGCAGAGCACATCCGCGAAATTCTTGCCCAGCTTGGTTTCCGTTCCCTCGAAGAGATTGTGGGACGGACGGATCTGCTGATTCCAATCGAATATAAGGCTCCGGGACGGCGGGGGCAGTTTGACCTTCGCCCGCTTCTCCACCGGCCCGATCCTGAAATAAGGTCCAGTGTGCGCTCTCGGGCGCCCTCGCGGAACCTCGATCCGCTGGCGCTGAGAATGGCGGAGGATGTCAAGCAGGCTCTTGACCAGGGCACATCGATTGTCCGCGAATACAAGATCCGAAACACCAACCGGACGATCGGCGCTCGCGCTGCAAACGTCATTGCACTCCGGTACGGCAACCGCGGAATGAAGGACCAGACCGCCGAGTTTCGCTTCATCGGAAGTGCCGGGCAGAGCTTCGGTGCCTTCCTAACGGAAAGCCTGCGGCTGGTGCTGGAGGGAGAGGCGAACGACTATGTCGGCAAGGGAATGGGCGGAGGCGAGATTATTATCCGGCCACCCAAGGAATCCGCCTTCGCTTTTCGCGAGAATGTCATCATGGGCAACGCCGTACTCTATGGCGCTACGGCCGGACGATTGTTCGCCGCTGGTCGTGCCGGAGAGCGCTTTGCCGTGCGCAACAGCGGCGCCACTGCCGTCGTTGAGGGCACAGGCGATCATGCCTGCGAGTATATGACTGGAGGGCTGGTCGTTATTCTGGGAGAGACTGGGCGGAATTTCGGAGCCGGCATGACCAACGGAACTGCTTTCGTTTACGACTCCGCCGGCCGCTTCGAGCAACGATATAATCCTGAACTGGTTAAGGTCGAGCGTGTCATCGAGCCCTCCGATTCCCACATGCTTCGCCATCTGGTTTTGGAGCACGCAGAAAAGACGGGAAGCGCTACGGCCTGGGACATCCTTGAGAACTGGTCTTTGAGCCTCTTGTCGTTCTGGAAGGTTGAGCCTCGGTCCAAGCCGGCGAGCGCTTCTCCCGAGTCAGTTCCGTCCTCTTCAAATGAACATGCCAAAGTCTAGGGAGGCTCTCACAACCTCCATCCATTTGTCATGCCTGCTTCAGGTGGAACGATGAAGGCACACGCCAGCAGCACTTAGACCGCTGCGGTGGCAACTCGGATATCGGGGAAGATCTTCACCTGCGCGACAATCGAGTTGCTGATCAGGCAGTTATTATGCGCGTCCTGAAGGATCTCACGCGCCGGTTCGACATCCTCCTGAGTCTTGACCGTCACGTGCGGGTGAAGCGCGATTTCCGTGAACCGGTACTTCCCGTTGGAGTATTCCAGAACACCTTCGACGGAGCTTTCATAGTCGACAAGGGCCAGGTTCTTGTGCTTGGCATAAGCTAGAAATGTCATTAGTGTGCACACATTGATGGAAGCCACGAACATATCTTCAGGTGTCCAAACGCCGGTTCGGCCCTTGAATTCAGGCGGACTGGAAAGCTGGATCTCCGGCTTGCCCGGAGCGCAAATGGTGCACTCTCTCTCCTTTGTCCACGCCACATCGCTTTCGAAC
>JAKASH010000168.1 GCA_021828225.1 Acidobacteriota bacterium
GAGATTGGCTGCACCTTCGGTGTGCCGGGGCAGTGCAAGTGGCTGGGCGTCTGATATGCTAAATCACAGTGACCAAGGAAACTTTGCAAAGCTGGCTGCGCGCGTATGGCGCGGCATGGGAGCAGCGGAACGCGCAGGCAGCGGTCGATCTGTTTGCCGAAGACGCTGTTTATTTCGTGCTGCCGTTCAGTGCGCCCATCTGCGGCCGCCAGGAACTGTTGAAATACTGGAAGCATGTCACCAGCAGCCAGGAGCAGATTCAATTCGATTTTGAAATTCTCGCGGCCGGTCCCGCTGAGAGCGTGGCGCACTGGCGGGCGTCATTTGTGCTCCCGAGCGAGAGAAAGCGGCTGGAACTGGACGGAATCTGCGTGGTTTCCCTCAATTCCGAGGGGAGATGCACGCGGTTTTGGGGATGTTGGCACAAACGGGAAATCATGCTACCGTCATGCGCAAACAGAACCGCAGGCGCTGCGTGGCCTGTGCTCTGAAATCGAGCAGACATGCGCGCGACAGCAGCCGCGGTCGTTTGCCGAGGGGACGATCAGTCCACGTCCAGGCCGTACGTAACCCGCGGAATCGGAGCCCGGTACTCCCAGTCGGAGATGGGAGCCACCTTGTAACGGTAGAGCCGGCAGAATTCGCACACCTGGGCCACAAGAAAGACGCTTTCCTGGTCTGTCCACCGGTGTTTGCAACTTCCGGCCAGAGGTTTTGCGATTTGAGACGCATCAGATTTGATATGCATAAGCCAACCCTTGCCATCCTTCAAGCTTCGTGATCCCCCTCCGGCCCAAGAAGCAGAATCCCTCGTCTAACTGCTTGTCTTCACCCTGATCATGATAACGCCGTGCCGCGGAACCTGGGCCGTGTAGCTGCCCTTGAAGGTTCCCAGATCTTTCCTGGCCCACAAGTCGCGAATCGATGCGGGGCCGTCAAGCCCGATCTCTTTCAAGTATACGGTGACCGGCATGGCGGACTCGCCTTTGTTGAAAAGCCCCACGGCTTTGCTGCCGTCGGCCAGCGGCTTGACCCAAACATCCAGCGGGCCTTCCTCTCTTATGCGATGTCCCTCAATCCCGGCCGGGTCCTGGTCCACGGCAATCACTTCGGGATTGGTCAGGATGGCCAGCGTTTCCGGCGACATCGCTGTCAGGTCGTTGCCTGTAATCAGAGGCGCCGCCAGGATGCACCACAGGCTCATATGAGTCTCTTCTTCATTCACGTTCATGTGCCCGTTGCCGACCTCGAGCATGTCGGGATCGTTCCAGTGCCCGGGCCCGGCATACCGCGCAAGACCCTCCTGACCGAATCCGATGAAGGCCATGCGGGTGTAATTGTCCTGGATATCGTCGGTGGTTCTCCAGAGGTTTCCGCCCACTGACGCTCCCCACCTCCAGACGCGATCCATGCCGTACTGGCACAGGCTGAAGACGATGGGCCGCCCCGTTGCCGCCAGCGCCTTGTGCATCTTCCTGTAAACGGCGGGCATCTGGGAAGGTTTGTAGACCTGGCGGGCGCTGCACCAGTCGTATTTCAAATAGTCCACGCCCCAGGAGGCATAGGTCTCCGCATCCTGCTTTTCATGCTCGTAGCTGCCGGTGTAGCCTGCGCAGGTTTTGGGGCCGGGCGAAGAATAGATTCCGAACTTCAAGCCCAGGCTGTGGATGTAATCGCCCAGGGCCTTCATGTCCGGGAAGCGGCTGTTCGGGTGGATCACGCCGTTCGCGTCGCGCTTGCCCGCCCAGCAGTCATCCACATTGACGTATTCATAACCGGCGGCTTTCATGCCGTTGGTGGCCATCGCGTGAGCCTCCTCGCGGACAACCGCCTCGCTGACTTTGCAGCCGAAATGGTTCCAACTGTTCCACCCCATGGGAGGAGTGGCGACGAGCTGCTCTCCCTGTCCCCGAGCCGTTGGAACTCCACACGCCAGAATGAAAACCAGAATTGCGGGATACAACCCTCCGCGCCAAAGGCCCGGTGTCCCCCTGATCATCGCTGCTCCCCTCTTCAAGGAATTTGAGCCTGCAAGGATAGGCAGTTTACTACTTCGACATTTGAAAGTCTATAAGCAATCTAGCCTGGCTTACGACGGTCGGCAGCAACCCCACTCCCACTGGTGGCCGCGGTTTCGTCTGTAGCGGCGGTGTCCTCACCGCCGGCTCTTCACTTGCCTGGTGCGAAAGGAAGCGCGGTTGGCGTGGGGTTTCTTCGATGCGCCGCAGACCGCCGGTAGGGACACCGGCGATACAGAGTCGCGTGGCCATCCTCAATCGGCCTTCTTGAGGTCCGCAATCAGTGCTTTTTCGCTCAAAAATGCTTTGTGATATAGAACGACCCTCCCTGCGCCGTTGATCAGCACCAGGGTGGGCAATACGTAAACACCGTAGCGGTCCCAGACTTTTTGGCCCAGAACCAACGTAGAAAAATGTTCGCGGTTCCTGGTGAGAAAGCTTTGCACCCAGCGGGGCTCCTCGTTGGTGATCCGAAAAATTGTGAGGGTCCCAGAACTCCATTGCTTCTCCACTTTCTCGAGAATGGCCTCCTCTCCCCGGCACGGGGCGCACCACGTGGCCCAGAAATCAATCAGAACAGGCCTGCCGCGGGCGCTTGCCAGGCTCTCGCTCTGGCCCTGGAGGTTTTTGAGGGTAAAGTCGGGTGCAACGCTGCCAATTGCTGGAGGAGGAGAGACGCGCTGGTGTTTCGCAAGTTCGGACTTCGGTACTCTTTCTCGAGGAAGATGTTCATAAGGGTGGTACCACGACGGAACCGGTCCATTGAGTTTATAAGACTGGAAGGTTATGACCCAATGTTCCACAAGATGGGGATGGGTGGGGTTTGCACTATTGAACCCGGTGAAGCTTGCCTTGAGGACAAGGTGGTTTGCTTTGCCCACCCACAGCTTTTCAACGCTGCCCTTCACCATTTCCGGGTTGTTCACTGTCACCCGCCAATGAATTTCAACGATGAAGCAGGGGAGTTTCTTGCCGTTGGTGAACACAGAACCTTGCCCCAAGATTTTCGCGGAGTCCAATCCATCAGGAAGGCGGAAAAACTGAAAGGCGAGCTGGGGCGGCATCACATGCAGCAGGCCGGGTTTCTCAGGTCCGTTTCCCGCTATTTTTCTGATCATGGTGCCGTCGTGATAGCGAACACCCACATGGGGACCTCCCGAGGACACGAGTTCCAAAGGATACGCCGACCGGTACTTGCTGCTGTCGACTTCTTCCGTTTCCTGAACTTCTCCAGTAAACGAATAAGACTTCAGGTGGCGATAGGTGTTGCCTATCTGGCTGAGGATGGCTCCGGCTTCCTGCGGATAAGCTGTTGTCGGCCACGCCAGGCATAGAAACAGTACGCAAACAACCAGCCCAATGGTGGCCGGAAGTCTTCTCGTGCCCTCTGATGTGTTGTCGGAAGGCAATGGAACGTCACTGTGCGGGATTGGTTTTGCAAGATGTGGTTTCCTCTGATTTATGAAAAAGCAATCCGGAATTCCCATTTTGGCCTCCGAAGTTGCTAGCATGGATGCACCCGGCGACGTCGCTTCAAAACGTATGCGGGGGGCCGCGAGCAGCGAAATCAGCCGCGGTAAGCCGATTGCCGATACAGCAGACCCCGCTGTACTAGTGCATCTTTGGCAGTAGCCTATCTCTAAAACACTCCTCAATGCAACATCCGATTCTAATTCGGGCGCAGGCCCCGGTGCTTTGTAGATACCTTCCGCTGGAACGTCTCGTTCTTCGGGTAGACACCCGAGCGGGGCGTCTCGACATCTGGTTGGACTGGCGGCTGGATCAGAAATTGAGGCGGTATAAGCGGCCTGCTTCCGGGCTAAAACCGTCCAGCCGGATTCGAATCCGGCTGGTTCACTTATCAGCTTGACTTGTCTTATGCCTGTGTTACGATAAGGTTGCTCGAACAGACGAGAGTTCTTCGCAAGAAGGAGGTAACAAGGTTTTTATCCGGGTTCTTCCTTTCGTGCTGCCAAGTCTCTTGCGTCACGCCGGATTCTCACAAGGGAGAGCTTGGTCCTGCCAAAAGTTAAGACGTTCTTCATCGCTCTGTATACTACGTTCTTTTCCTTCTACGACATCTGAACCTGATTCGCGGCTTGGACGTTGACCTGAAAGATAAAAAACTGAAGTACGCTCGCTCACAGATGCTGTGCGGCGGTGCTTGACTTGATTTTCACAGAAGGGGCTGTGCTGTGGAACAAGCAAGGAAAAGATAATCCATACCTCGATCCGAAGTTTCAAAGGGTCGAGGAGATTGCGGAGGGTCTTATGCCACACCGTTTGGGCGTGCCAAAGCACGCAGAACAGACGCGATTTGTGTCGAGGGGACACGTTCTCGTCGTGGACGAGGACCGGGGCGATCTGGTCTACTACCGGACAGTTCTCCAACGGATGGGGTGTACGGTGGTGACCTGCGGCTCGTACGGGGAGGCGCTGGACTGCCTTAGGTCCGAGCGATTCGACCTTGTCGTGTTGAGCCAGGGGAGTTCGGCATTCGAGGGGCGCCATGTGCTGGAACACGCGCTCGCGATCGACCGCGACAGGTCTGTCCTGGTAGTGGCTCGTTCCCTCGACATGGGCTGCTACCTGGAGGCCATGCAATTGGGGGCAAGGGACTACCTGGAAGAACCTGTTCCGGAGAAGGACATCATGCGGGTTGCGGAAACATGCCTGACTTCCCGTGCTGTTGCTGCCTGAAGTTCACCGCAGGATAAGGTTGCGTACCGCTTGCCTTGTTACATCAGCAGAGTTCGACTTCGTTTACCGGTTCCACCACACGATGGGGTGACAGGAAGAAAAGGCTGAATTCGTAACAGGTCTCCGCTCGGACCCTGCAGGCCCAAGCTTGCGCTTCTCGCGGCTGGCGGTGCGTAGATCTGCCCACCACGGCCCGCCGGGGATGCGCAGGGAAGTGCGGACCCTGACCTTCACGAGTGCGAAATGGTTGAGGGCGAAGCGTTCTGAACCGGGGGAGGGACTTCCGAGATGGGAGCCACCTCGTGGTGCGTGAACGAGCGGAGCGAGAAAACCTCGCGCACAGAACGCCGGTTGTCCCAGATGAGTTTCAGCCAGGCTCTGGCGGTCATCTGGCGGAAATAGATCCCGCGGAAAGCCAGGGTCGCGAACACGTAGATCAGTTTGGAAACAAACCGCATTTCCTTCATACGGCTAACTCGCCTGAACACTCCTTCGGGGCTGTAGGCCATTCCCCACGCGGTGCGGACTTCGCTTTCGAGCTGGGCGGGCGTCATGTGTTTGGGAGTGAAGGCTGCGCCGTAAGGACGATAGTTCAGCCAGTGGCGCTCCTCAAGGCGTCCCTGATCATGCAGAGACTTGTAAAGCGGAGTTCCGGGCAACGGCGTGAGCTGGCTGAAAACGGGAAAGAAACCCGGCGGCCAGTTGCGCACCACGTCCCATGTCTTGCCCGCCACGCCGGGACGGTCGCCGTCAATGCCCATGATGAAGGCGGTCACGCAGTAGATGCCGCGGCGCTGGAGCTGGCCAATGATCTGGCCGTACTCCTCAGGCTTGTTGAAGGTTTTGCTCACTTCCTTCAGGCTTTCCGGCAACACCGACTCCAGCCCGATGAACACGCAGAGGCACTGGGATTCTTTCAGCAGATCAAGCAATTCCTGATCTCGCAAAAGGTTCATTGAGATCTGGGCGACCCAGGGAATCCGGACATCCGCCTCGATCATTGCGCGCATCAGGGATTTGGCGCGGCGGGGATTGATGGCGAAATTGTCGTCGACAAAGAAAACCAGCGTGCGGCCCAGACTCTTCAGCAACTTGAGTTCTGCGATCACGTTTTCGTTGGTGCGAAAGCGGATCTTCTCGCCGAAAAACGGGCTGACCGTGCAGAAATCGCACCGGTAGGGACAGCCGCGACCCGTTTCGACCGGCGAAATGCTGACGTCGAAACGTTCCCAGCCGAACGCCCTCAAAGCGTTGGAGGCCCATCGCGGAAGTACCCTGAACTGCCGGAAATCGGTTTGCTCCCACGGAATGCGAGGGTAGTTTTCAAGGCTGGGTTTTTCGCAGGAGCGGTAGATGGGTTGCAGTTTGTCCGCCTCAAAATCGGCCAGCATCTTCGGCCACAAATCGTCGGCCTCGCCGCAGGCGACGCTGTTGGCGTGATCGAGAGCCTCTTCCGGCTCCTCGGTTACGTGTGGTCCTCCCATGACGACGGGAACGCCCAGGGCGCGGATGCTGTCGGCAACTGCATAGGAGCGGTGAATGGTTCGGGTCATGCCGCCGATGCCGACCAGGTCGAACTTCTCACGGCGGACGTATTCAGATAGCTCTTCGGGGTCCATGCGGACCACGTTGCCGTCGAGGGTTGTGACGGTATGCCCGGGTGGAGTCAGTGATTTGAGGACATATGGCCACAGCGTTGGCATGTAACTGTGGGTGATGCGATTGTCAGGGACATAAAAAAGTACACGCAACGGCAGCCTCCATCTTGAATGGATTCTTGAAGTATGAAAGAGCCGGCCCCAAGACGTCAATCGTACGCCTGCGTCTTGAGTAAAGTCAAAGGATGTATCCGTTTATCTGATGTGTGACTTTTTTCACACTAGCTCGGAAA
>JAKASH010000169.1 GCA_021828225.1 Acidobacteriota bacterium
ATCTAGCCCCATTATAAGGCCTGACAGCGTCATCGAATCACTTTGGAGTCGGGGAGCGACTGAGGCTTGCCGGAAAAGGCGTTTACATCATTATATAGGCGACCGGGTAGCGTAGTCAGTCAGCCTCGCAGAGTGGCCAGCTCAAGGGAGTGAAGACGTGTATGGAGAGTGTGAAGAAACTGCGCAAAGCAGGACTCAACCTTGCCGTGAGTCAACAGGAGCGACTGTTCCCTGGAAAGAGTCGCCGCGCTTCACCCGCGTTACGGCCGCACGCCCAGTTTGCGCAAGAACGCCATCATCGGGCACCAGTTTGTGATCGCAGACTGAAACAGGTTTAACCCCACGAAGGCCGTGAACGCGTACCACCACTCATTGACGAAGTGGCCCAGCAGAACACTGACCATTATAAAGAGCCCGGCAATCAGCCTGAGCCATCGATTTAAGTCCATAAAGACCTCCTTACTGTATCAACTGCCGCTTTCCGTTTTGGTCATCGGGACTACCAGCACCGAAGCAAGACTGTGGCGCATCACTTTTTCCGTTGTCGTTCCCAGCGTTGTAAACTCCAGGAACGGACGATGCTGGGCACCCATGACAATAAGATCAGCGGAATGCTCCCTCGCCATGAGAAGGATTTGCTCGGCGGCGTTTCCCTTGCGTACAACTTCTGACACCTCACAACGTCCCCGGACGTCCTGCGGTACCCACGTGCAGATGCGCTGGTGGATTTCGTCCAGGTTCATCTCTTCGCCGTCCGTTGCGTGGACAACCCAGAGCCGGGCGCCAAACGCACTTGCAAGCTCCGATGAGAGATCCAGACATCGCTGGGATAGAGTGGTGAAATTCACCGGGCAGAGGATATTTTCAATGGTGGGTAAACGTCCCGGATCCTTCACGGATTTCACGATCAGGACCGGGCAGACGGACGCGCGGACGACATCTTCGGCTACCGAACCCAGGCGAAGCCTCGCCATTCCGGTGCGGCCGTGACTTCCCATGACGATCAAACCGGTCATCAACTTTCTTGCCCGTTCCAGGATCTGCTGGGTTGGATGGCCCTCGACAACAGCAACGTTATAGGGCGCCACATCCCCTAACGTTACTCTGGCCAGTTCGGCCAACTCTGCCTGCAACGTCTTTTCGCCCACTTGTTCCTGGCGGGCGAGAGACTGGATTTGAGCCTCGGTGAAATAACGCGGCGGCTCCCACCAATCGGCGTAAAGAACTTCCACTCGCGTGTTGAACGTGCGAGCGAAAAGCCCCGCCCACCGGAGAGTGCTGTCCGAAATGGGGCTCAGATCGACCGGGCACAGAATGTTGTTTGGCTTAAGAAGTGTCAATTGGTTCCTCCCGACGGCTCTTCTTCTTTCGGAAGTGTACGCTTTTTCCGGGCGGTCATGTAATACAAAATGGGAACCGTGATTTGCGAGAGTAATGTTGAGGCGATGGCCCCGGCGATCAGGGAGATTGCCAGCCCTTTAAAGATGGGGTCAGGGAGAATCACCAAGGCGCCGACAACCACGGCAGCGGCCGTGAGAAGGATGGGACGGAAGCGCACGGCGCCCGCGTCCACGACAGATTCATCCAGCGGCATCCCCTGCGCCAGGCGCAGTTCGATAAAGTCCACGATCAGAATGGAGTTCCGGACGATGATGCCTGCCAGGGCGATGAGTCCGATGATGGACGTGGCCGTAAAGAATGCCCCCATCAGGGCGTGCATCGGCAGGATGCCGATCAGAGTTAAAGGTATGGGCGCCATAATCACCAGGGGCACAATAAAGGACTGGAACCACCCCACCACAATCCCATAAATCAGGATCAGCGCCACCAGGAATGCGAAGCCCAGATCCCTGAATACCTCATAGGTGATCTGCCACTCGCCATCCCACTTCATGGAATAGTTATTGGTCAGGAAAGGCTGTTGTGTCAAGTAACGTTCCACGCTGGTCCCGTTTGGCGCTTTGACTTTGTCCAGTTCTTTTGAGAGCCTTATCATCGCATAGATCGGGCTCTCTTCTTTGCCCGCCACGTCGCCCGTGACATAGACCACTGGCTTCAGGTTCTTGTGATAGATAGTCTGTTCAATCGTCTCTTCTTTCACATGGGTCAGTTCGCTCAAAGGAACCAATGTTCCGTTTCGGGAGAGGACTCGAATTTCCCCAAGGCTGTTGGCGCTGGACCGCTGGGCACGCGGAACCCGCAGGAGAATGTTGACGTCCTCCCGTTCGTCGGGAAGATGCGCAATGCCGACGACATCTCCATCCAGGGCCAGGCGCAGGGTCTGGGCGATCTGCTCGGTGGAAACTTCATTCAGTGCTGCCTTCTGCTTATCCACGATAAAGTGGAGTTTCCGCTGGGGCGCCTCAACGCTCCAGTCAACATCAACCACTCCCGGCGTCTTTTTGAAGTCGGCCAGGATCTGCCGCGCCACGTCAATTTGCCCTTTGTAGCTGGGGCCATAGACCTCGGCAACCAGCGTTGCCATTACCGGCGGTCCGGGCGGTATTTCCGCAACCTTTAATTTGGCGCCATATTTGAACCCGATCGGATCAATTGCGATGCGCACGCGCTTGGCGATTTCGTGACTCTGCGCTGACCGCTCGGATTTCGGCAGAAGGTTGACATAGATTTCGGCTTCATTGGGCCCTTTGCGCAGAAAGTAGTGCCGGACCAGGCCGTTGAAATCGTAGGGAGCCGCGATGCCAATGTAGTCCACGTAGTCGAGAACCTCGGGTTCTTGAGCGACGCGTCGCGCGATTTGTTGAGTGACCAGGGCTGTCTGCTCCAGGGTGGTTCCTTCCGGCATGTCGACGATCACCTGAAACTCGCTCTTGTTGTCGAAGGGCAGCATCTTGACCAGAACGACTTTGGCCAGCGGGAGAACCATGACCAGCAGCAACAGGAAAACGACTCCGGCCAGGAAGAACAGGCGCTTTTTGCGGTCTTTAATAAGCGGGGTTACCACTTTCCGGTAAATACGCTGGGTGCGGTCTGGTCCGGCGGCCTCGCCTTCGTGCTCGTGGGGTTTTGCATGTGCGAGCACCCGCAGCGCAGCCCATGGCGAAACAACGAACGCCACCATTAGCGAGAAGAGCATCGCCATTGAAGCGCCAATAGGGATCGGCCGCATGTACGGGCCCATCAACCCTCGAACGAACGCCATGGGGAAGACCGCAGCGATGACTGTAAATGTGGCCAGAATCGTCGGGTTGCCGACTTCATCCACGGCTTCCGCAGCCACGTCGGCCAATGGGCGCCCTTTGTTTTGAGGAAGATGAAAATGGCGCGCAATGTTTTCAACCACGACAATCGCGTCGTCAACGAGAATGCCGATGGAAAAGATCAGGGCAAAGAGGGTTACTCGGTTCAGTGTGTAGCCGTAGATATAGAAGACGAAGAGTGCGAAGGCTAAAGTGACGGGAACGGCCGCCAAAACCACAATCGAGGGCCGCCACCCGAGAGCGAGGGCGATAAGCAGCGTCACGGAAAGAGTAGCGATCAGCAGGTGTTCCAGCAGCTCATTCGATTTCTCTTCTGCCGAACGGCCGTAGTCCCGGGTGACGGTCAGGTGCACGCCTTCAGGGATCACATTGCCTTTAAGCTCGCTAACCATCTTCAGAACGTTGTCCGCTGTCGTGACCGCGTTGGTGCCCTTGAGCTTGGCTGCTGTCAGCGTAACGGCAGGGAAGTCACCGATGCGGCTCCTTTGTGTCTCTTTTGCTGCTTTCCCGTAGCCGAACAGCACATAGTCGGATGCTTCCGACGGTCCGTCTTCGATAGTGGCAACGTCGCGGAGATAGATTGGGCGGCCATTTGATACGCCGATGACCACCCGGCCCACATCATCAGCTGTGCGAAGGAAGTCGCCCGTTTCCACGCGGTACTCACGATTGTCGGAAGAAAACTCGCCTGACTGTAATTGCTGGTTGGTCTGGTTCAGGATTGGAACGATGGTAGCAGGAGCCACTCCATAGGCAGCCATCTTTGCCGGGCTGAGCATTACCCTGATTTCGCGCTTCTGGCCGCCAAGGATCTTGGTTTCCGAGACATCCTGTACGGTCTGAATCTTCCGTTGAACTTCCGCGACGACCCGGCGCAGCTGGTAGCCGTCATATTGATTGCTCCAGAAAGTCAGCGCCAGAATGGGCACGTCGTAGATGGTGCGAGGCTTGATCAGAGGTTTCGTGGCGCCCGGAGGAATCAGATCGAAGTTCGAGTAGAGCTTGTTGTAGAGCTTGACGATGGACTGTTCTTCGTTTTCGCCTACCTTGAATCGGACAATCACCATGCTCTTGCCGGGGTATGACATCGAATAGACGTACTTGACCCCGGGGATTTCCCAGATCAGCCTCTCCATGGGTGTCGTAACGCGCCGTTCCACTTCCTTGGCGCTGGCACCCGGCATCCCCACGAAGACGTCCATCATCGGGACAACGATTTGCGGATCTTCTTCGCGGGGCGTTTCGTAGATGGCGAAAGCGCCCATGAGGATGGCGAAGACCATCAGCAAGGGGGTTAATTTTGAATTGATAAAGTAACGGGCGACGCGGCCGGCGACGCCAAGTTCGCTGTTTTTCATGAGGTTTGGACCCGCACTCCGTCGCTAAGTTGATCGATCTTTGAGACAGCCACGTGTTCGCCGGCATCAAGCCCGGAAAGAATTTCAACCTGGTCTCCAATAATCCGTCCTGTCTTAACCAGTCGATAGTAAGCAAAACCATCCGAGTTGACCACGAACACACCTTCCAATTCGCCGCGCCTGACCAGGGCATCGTTTGGAACCAGTATTCGCTTCTCGGTGCCGATGGCAAAGCTTGCCGAGCCGTATTGGCCCGACTGGCAATTGCAGTTCCCCGGGAGCTCAACCTTGGCGACGAAGGTTCGGGTGGAAGGGTCCGTGGCTGGAACAATTTCAACGACCCGGCCCGCAACTTGTCCGGAACCGATTGTGACCGGAACCGATTCGCCGATGCGAACTATGCCAAGAAAAGCTACCGGGACGTTCGCATCCAGCCGGAAGTGTCCGGTGTCTTCAACCGTGATGAGGGGTGTGCCCGGCATCACCAGCGTACCTTCATCAACAGACTTTGCGGTCACCACGCCGTCAATCGGGGAGACGACCCGCGAATAGCTGAACACCGTCGCCGCCGAGGAGTGCTGCGCCTGGGCCTGTCGCCGGCGCGCTTCCATCTGCTTCAGCTTTGCCTCGGTCGCCTTTTCATTTGCGAGTGCAGCCTTGTAACGCGTTTCTGCGTTATCGTATTCCTGCTGGCTCACGGATTTCTTGGCCAGCAGCACCTTGTAGCGCCGGAAGGTGGCTTCGGCAAACGTTCGATCAGCTTTGGCAGCCTGAAGGGCTTGCTGAACTTCCACCAGCCCCTGGTCGCTCTCTTCAATTCCGGCGGCAGCCGCCTCAAGCTGGGCTTGCTGAGTCCGAGAGTCAATCTCGGCCAGCAACTGGCCGCGTCTCACGCGGTTGCCTTCCTTTACCAGGACCCGCTTGACGGTTCCGCCGATCTGGGCGCCTACGACACTGGTGATTTCGGGCTTAACCGTTCCCACTGCCTCGTAATATTCAGGGGTCGTTTGAAGATGGACTGTTTCAATGGACACTCCGGAAACCACTGCCGGAGCCGGCTTTTGTGCTTGCTTGCTTGAGCCGCAGCCCGCAAGAAACGTGGCGATGATCAGTGCCAGCATCACTTGCAAGTAATTTTGTGTTTTCATCGTGAGCAGCTCTCCTCGCGTATCAAAACATGACTATTGCGTTACGGCTGGTGAGTTGGGACCGAGTTCACCCGTGGCCAGTTCTAGGGCCGCGAACGCCAGTCGATAATCGTAAACAGCATTCAAATGGTTGTTTTCTGCGGAGGTTCGCATGGTTTCGGCCCGTAGCACATCCATAATCGTCGCCAGGCCGGAGCCGTACCGGTTGCGCAGAATTCGCAGGCTTTCTTCCGCCTGCGCTGCCGAATCCTGGGAAACCTCCACGCGCTGGCGTGCCGCGTTCAGATTCAGATAGGCCTCTCGAACTTGCAGACGCACAACTGATTCCATGTGGGAGCGCATGGCATCTGCCCTCAGTTGGTATGCTTCGGATTCGGCGATCTGGGCGCGCCGGGCTCCGCCGTTGAAAATGTTGAAAGTCAAAGTTGCGCCGGCCACCCAGTTGTTGCCGCCCCGGGTGGCAAAAGTCTGATTGTCTTCTTCCCAGGAACCCATTATGTCGATTCGGGGTAGGAATTCTTTTTTTGCCAGCCCCACGGAGTTGTGCGCATTCTCTGCTTGAAGCTGGGCCGCCTTGTAATCCGGCCGCTGCTGGAGCGCTGTTCCCTGCAGGCGTGTGAGGCTGCCGACCGGAGCTTTGATCTCCGAAAGCTTACCTTCCGTCCTGGTCTGCGTATCTTCCGGGATACCCATCGCCACATTGAGGGATGCCTGTCCAATCGCCACACTGTTCTGAGCCTGAATCAGATCTTCTTTTGCCTGTGCCAGTTGGGCCTGCGCGCTCAGAACATCGGACTCAACGGCGAGCCCCTGTTGTACCCTCGCCTGCGCGCGGTCCAAGTCGGCCTGCGTCATGC
>JAKASH010000170.1 GCA_021828225.1 Acidobacteriota bacterium
AATCTCGGATGAAGCCGTGAAAGTTTTCGGTGCGATTGATATTCTGGTCAATGATGCGGCCACGTTTGTGCTCAAAGGTTTTGAAGCCACGGTTGAGGATTGGCAACGCTCCCTGGGTGTGAATGTGATCGGGACCGCAATGGTTACGAAACATGCGATTGAGCATATGAAGAAAAAGGGTGGCTCCATCGTCATTCTCGGTTCGATTTCCAGCTTCCTGGCCCAGCCGGACTTTTTCGCGTACAGCGCTTCGAAGGCAGCAATGCTCCAGTTGGCCCGGAATATGGCGATGGATCTGGGCCCTTACAAGATTCGGGTTAATGCTGTCTGCCCCGGGGTGATCATTACGGCGGCGACACACCGCTACCTGGAGCAAGTCAACATGACGCTCGAGGCGTTTAATACCCGGGAGGGAGCCAGGACGTTTGTCGGCAGGGCGGGGAAGCCTCGTGAAGTGGCCTACGCCATTCTATTCCTCGTTTCCGATGAGGCGAGCTACATCACGGGCGCACACCTGATGGTCGATGGAGGGTACTCCGCGCAGTAGGTTGCAGGGTAATGGGTTTCGATGGCCAACAATTCTCCTAAAGTTGCACTTTTCATAACTTGCCTGGGCGATCAGTTCTTTCCTCAGGTTGGCGAATCTGTCGTAAGGATTCTGCGGCGCGTGGGCGCAACGGTTACCTTTAATCCTGCGCAAACCTGCTGCGGACAGCCCGCCTTTAACACGGGTTACCGGGAAGAAGCCCGCGAGGTCGCCGCTCACATGCTCGACCTCTTTGACGACGCCGACTATGTTGTGGCGCCGTCGGGTTCCTGTTCGACGATGGTTCGGGTCTTTTACCCGGAATTGTTTGCAGACGAACCGGAACTTTTGCGGAAGGTCGAAAGGTTGCGGGGGCGCTTCTACGAATTCTCGGAATTCCTGGTGAAGGTTATGAAGACCGAGGACGTTGGCGCGAGTTTTCCGCACCGGGTTGCTTATCACGATTCCTGCCATCTCTTGCGCGAGCTTGGTATTGAGGAGGAGCCGCGCAAATTGATCAGGGCCGTCAAGGGCCTTGAACTGGTTGAAATGCAGGACAACAAGCTTTGCTGCGGTTTCGGTGGGACGTTTTCCGTGAAATTTCCGGAGGTGTCGGTGGCAATGGCGCAGGATAAGGTACGCGCGGCCGCTGATGCCGGGGCGGAATATCTGGTGGCCAATGACGCCGGCTGCCTGATGCATCTCGCCGGATATATCCATCGCCAGAACTTGCCGATTCAGACCCTGCACCTGGCGGAATTGCTGGAAAAACACGAATGAGCGATACGGGAGTCAAGAGCTCCGCCATTCACGAGTTGGCGCACAAGGCAATGGGGGACGCGCATCTGCAGGAGGCGTACCGGTCCTCCACTCTTCGGCTTTATTCACACCGGCTGCAGGCGATCGGACAGGTCCCGGGATTTGAGCCGTTGCGGCAACGTGCCCGCGAGCTGAAGAGTGAGGTGATGAATCACCTCGACTATTATCTTGCCCAGTTTGCCGACAACGTGGAACGCCAGAGGGGCACCGTCCACTGGGCTCGCACCGGAGAAGAGGCGTGTGCGATCGTCAAAGAGATTGTCCGCAAGGCCGGAGCCAGGGAAGTCGTCAAGAGCAAGAGCATGGTGGGCGAAGAGATTGAGCTGAACCACGCCCTGGAGGCTGACGGCATCGAGCCTATCGAGACCGATCTGGGGGAATTGATCATCCAGTTGGCCGGGGAACGGCCCGCTCACATCGTCGCTCCGGCCATCCACAAGACTCGCCACGATGTTTCCGACCTTTTTGTCGACCACCTTCATTCTGATGCGACTGAGGACCCCGAGCGGCTCACGGCGGTGGCGCGAAAGGCGTTGCGCGAAATGTTTTCCAAGGCGGGCGTGGGCATCAGCGGAGCCAACTTTGCTGTGGCGGAGACGGGCAGCATCGTCGTGATTGAGAACGAGGGCAACATTCGCATGTGCACCACCGCCCCGCGCGTGCATATCGCGCTGGTCGGCATCGAAAAAATTATTCCTCGGTTTGCCGATTTGGGAGTTTTCCTCCGTTTACTCGGACGCTCAGGGACAGGCCAGAAGCTGACTTCCTACACATCGATTCTCACCGGGCCGCGCCGCTCTGGTGAAGATGGCCCGGATGAGATGCATGTCATCCTGATGGACAACGGCCGCATCCAGACGCTGGCTGACGAGAAGATGCGCGAGGCCCTCTACTGCATCCGTTGCGGCGCCTGCCTCAACGCCTGCCCGGTTTATCGAAAGATCGGCGGTCACGCTTACGGTTGGGTCTACAGTGGCCCGATCGGCGCTCTCATCACTCCGCAGTTTGTCGGCTTGGACAAGGCTCGTGAGCTTCCTTTTGCCTCTTCCTTGTGCGGGGCATGCCGTGAAGTCTGCCCGGTCAAGATCAACATTCCTGACTTGCTGCTCCACCTGCGGGGGCAGGCCCAGGAAAAATTTCCTGCGCCGACTCCGGCTGGCACCGTGATTTCCGAGCGCAGAGGTATGCGCTTGTGGGCCTGGGCAATGAAGCGGTCCTGGGCCTTTGCGCTGGGCGGAGCTTTCGTGCGGCTTGGAGTCCGTTGGCTCCCGGCGTCCGGCGGCGCTGGCGCGCGGAAATGGATTACCCGGCTCCCCTTCTTTCCTTTTTCGAACTGGACCGAGGGGCGTGACTTTCCTGCGCCCGACCCTGTGCCTTTCCGCAAACGGTGGGATAAGCTTTCCAAATAGGCCAGGCTCAGCAAGCTTTTCGGCAATTCATATGTTGAGGTGTCCTGATGCACGCGAATAGGTTGTCACGGTTTGTTCTTATCCTGACAGCAGTTCTTCTTGGCAGTTCTTTTATTACTCTTCCAGGTTTTGCAGCAAATGGCGAGGAAGCTCCCGCACATCTGCGGTGCGAATATCTCAAGAATCCCATGGGAATCGATGTGCTTCAGCCGCGGTTCCAGTGGCTGCTGGAGGTCTCCCGCCGCGCGGAAATGCAAACGGCCTACCAGGTCCTCGTCGCCTCGAGCCCGTCAATTCTGGTCCAGGACCACGGCGATCAGTGGGACAGCGGGAAAATCATGTCCGCAGACTCGACCCAGGTGGCCTACAAAGGGAAGACGCTCGAGAGCGGCCACACTTATTACTGGAAAGTCCGCACCTGGGACAGCCAGGGGAATCCAAGCGCCTACAGCCAGCCCGCGAAGTTTGAGATGGGCCTGCTTGCCCGATCGGACTGGCAAGGCCAGTGGATCGGTGGCGACGGCCTGCTACGCAAGGAGTTCAGCCTGCCGGCCAAGGTGGTTCGCGCCCGGGCCTACATCACGGCGCTGGGCTACTATGAGCTGCACATTAACGGCAAAAAGATCGGCGACAACGTGCTGGACCCTGCCTGGACGCTCTATCCGAAGCGCGTGCTTTATTCCACCTATGACGTGACCTCGGCGTTGAAGGACGGCGCGAACGCCGTGGGTGTGATGCTGGGAGGCGGATGGGCAACCGAGCGTCCTGGCAACATCCCTCCTTATTACAATGCCCCGGAACTCCTTTTCCAACTGAACATCGAGCTGGCCGACGGCAAGACGGTCAGCATTTCGAGCAATACCACGTGGAAGATGGCGCGCGGAGCTGTTGTCAGCGACAGCGTCTACAATGGGGAAGTTTATGACGCGCGTCTGTACCAGCCGGGCTGGGACCGGCCGGGCTTCAATGATTCCGCCTGGGCGCCGGCACAGGTGGAAAAGGGGACGGACGGAAAGATTTCGGCGGAAATGATGCCGCCCATTCGAGTGGTCGACACCCTGACTCCCCGTTCGATGACGAATCCTGAGCCGGGAGTTTACGTTTACGACTTCGGCCAGAATTTTGCCGGGTGGGCCCAACTCCGGGTGCGGGGACCGCGCGGGACGAAAGTCGAGATGCGCTTCAGCGAATTGCTTTACCCGAACGGCATGCCCAACCGCCAGAACCTGCGTCAAGCCAAGGCCCGGGATATTTACATCCTGCGGGGCAAAGGTCTCGAGGTTTATCAGCCGCACTTCACCTATCACGGCTTCCGGTATGTTGAACTGACGGGCTATCCCGGCACGCCGGGTCTCGACACAATTCGAGGTATGGTGGTGCACAGTGACGTTCACACCGTAGGGAGCTTCGTTGCGTCAAGACAGATCCTGAACCAGATTCAGAGCCTCATTTACTGGGGCCAGCTCTCCAACCTCTACAGCATTCCGACCGACTGCGACCAGCGCAACGAGCGCCAGGGCTGGATGGGCGATGCGCAGGCTTCGGCGCCGGAAGCCATGATGAACTTCAACATGGCGGCGTTTTACACGAATTTTATTCGCGACATCCGTGATTCCCAGAAGCCCAACGGAGAGGTTCCCGACACGGTGCCGCACAAGTATGGCCAGTACCCGGCCGATCCGGCCTGGGGGACGGCCTATCCGCTGCTCTGCTGGTACATGTGGCAGCACTATGGCGACCGCCGCATCCTGCAGGAAAATTACGAAGGTCTCAAAAAGTATGAGGAGTTTCTGCAAAGCCGGGCGCAGGATAACGTGGTCCGCTACAGCTACTATGGCGACTGGGTCGCTCTCAAGCACACTCCGGGCGCGCTGGTTTCTGACGCCTATTATTATCGGGACACGGAGGTCCTTGCGAATATCGCCAGGATACTCGGGAAGACCGAAGACGCTGAAACCTATTCGAATCTCGCCGGCGTCATCAAAGACGCGTTCAACAAGGCGTTTCTCAACCCGGAAACGGGGGCCTATGCGAATGGCACCCAGACCGCCCAGGCCATGGCCCTGGCCATGCACCTGGTGCCCGCCAAAGAGCACGCGAAGGTGATGGACGTGCTGACCAATAACATTGTCTATGAAAACAACACTCACCTGACTACCGGCTTTATTGGCGTCAAGTACCTGCTGCCCGCGCTGACTGAGAATGGGCGGCCGGACCTGGCCTATGAGCTTGCTACGCGGAAGACTTTTCCCAGCTGGGGTTATATGATCGCTAAAGGGGCGACCACATTGTGGGAGCTTTGGCAAGACAAGGTTGGCCCTTCCATGAATTCGCACAATCACATCATGTTTGGAAGTGTTGGCGCCTGGTTTTATCAGGCTTTGGGGGGAATTAACCTTGGTCCTGATGGGGAAGGTTACCGGCACATCCTGATCGAACCGAATGTCGTTGAGAACCTTGACTGGGCAAGCGCTTCTACCGAAACCGTCCGAGGTCTCGTATCCTGCTCCTGGGTGCACAAGCAGGGCAGCGTCTCGATGGATGTCGTCATCCCTCCCAATAGCGATGCCAAAGTTGTGGTTCCGCAACTCTTGAATATGACCACAATAACCGTCCGGGAAGGTGATCACGTCGTGTGGTCGAAGGGACAGTTTGTTCCCGGGGACCCCGGCGTTGCCGCCGCCGCAGCCGGACGTGGCGGCGTTGTTTTCAGCGTCGGCTCAGGCCATTACCATTTTCTCCTGACCGGAGAATGATTTCTCTGTCTGTACCTTATTCTGCGTTGTTATCCAGAAAGGAAACACTGTGAAACTAGTCGCTTATGAATCAGGCAAGCAACCGAGTTTGGGAGTCGTCGTAAAAGAGTCGATCGTCGACGTTGGCACGGCGATCCAAATGTTGCGAAAGAGGAGCGTGCCACGCGCTGCGCAGGCGCGCGCCAATTTTAAAAATGCGGCGAGCCGAGTCATGGACGCCGGCGCCGCACCGAAGGACATGATCGAATTGCTCGAACGAGGGGAGGCGTGGCGCAAGTCCCTGGGTGTGGTGACGGCTGCTCTGGCAAAGGACATCGTTCCCGCCAAGGCTCCGCGAGGACTTTTCACGCCCCTGGCCAAAGCACGCTTGCTGGCTCCCATACCCAAGCCGGGCAAGATCACCTGCATCGGCATGAACTATGCCGATCACGCTCGCGAACAGGGAAGCGAGCCTCCCAAGGCACCCATCTTTTTCCTCAAGTCCGCCAACACGATATGCGGGCCTGGCGATCCGATTCACCTGCCGCCCAACTCTTCTCAGGTGGACTACGAAGCGGAATTCGCCGTCGTGATCGGCAAGAGAGGCAGCCATATTCCTGAAGAAAAGGCCTACGACTACGTTGCCGGCTACATGATCCTTCATGACGTCAGTGCGCGTGACATGCAGTTCTCTGACGGCCAATGGTATCGTGGCAAAAGCTGCGACACGTTCGCTCCAACGGGGCCCTGGATCGTGACCCGCGACGAAATTAAGGATCCGCACAACCTGCGCATTTCACTTTCGCTCAATGGCGAAACCATGCAGGATTCCAACACCTCGAACCTGATTTTCAAGGTGCCCTACCTGATCAGCTACTTGTCGCAATCGGCCACCTGGGAAGTGGGCGACTTGATTTCAACCGGGACACCGCCCGGCGTCGGCGTCTTTCGTAAGCCTCCCGTATTTCTCAAGCCCGGCGACACCACCAGCGTCACGGTTGAGAAGCTTGGAACGCTGACGAATCCCGTCGTGGGCTCGTAGAGAATCGAACGGACTGCCCGGGGCACCCCGCCCCGGGCCCTTCCT
>JAKASH010000171.1 GCA_021828225.1 Acidobacteriota bacterium
GGGATGCAGCGATGCATCCCCGAATTTTTTTATACCTGCTCCCCACTCCGCATCCTCTCTTGCTATTCCTGCTTCGCTTCGCGGTGTAATTCATTCCGACGCATTATGCTCGGGTGCGCTGAGTTCTCGCGGCGTTTCATCGATCGGTTCGAGTTCCGCCATCCCGTCACCGGTGGCTGCGCCCAGTTCCTTGAACTTGCGCGCGGAAGGCAGCACGCGTGATTCGAGCGATCCGACGGCCTTGTTGTAATTGTCCGTCGCGCGTTTGAGAGACGAGCCCACACCTGCGAAATGGCCCAAAAAGGTTCGCACACGGTCATAGAGATCTTTGCCAAGCTCGCTGATCTCCTGCGCGTTGCGCGCGATCCGTTCCTGCCGCCATCCGAAAGCGACCGCACGCAGGAGAGCGATCAGCGTGGTGGGCGTGGCGATCACTACATGTTTCTGCATTCCGTCTTCCAGCAGCGAGCGATCCTGTTCCAGCGCGGCGCTGAAAAATGATTCACCCGGCAGGAAGAGCACCACAATCTCAGGCGCAGGATTGAACTGATCCCAGTATGCCTTCGTTGCAAGTTCTTTCATCCGGTCGCGGACAAGCTGTGCGTGCCGGGCAAGCTTGGCCTTACGCTCTTCTTCCGTGGAAGCTGCCGCAGCATCGAGAAACGCCTGCAGCGGCGCTTTGGCATCCACGGCGATCTCGC
The DNA here is from genome assembly GCA_021828225.1 of Acidobacteriota bacterium. Next base: position 702 of record JAKASH010000171.1, read on the forward strand.
GGCCGTTGGGCAGGTGGACAATCATGTCCGGCCGCTGGCGCCCTGTGTCGGATTCAAAGTTCTCCTGTTCGGTAAAATCACAGTGCTCTGACATTCCCGCTAGTTCCGCCACACGCCGAAGCGTCATTTCTCCCCAGCGTCCTCGCACTTGGGGCCCGCCTTTGAGCGTATTGGCCAGCGTTCCTGTCTCCTTTTGCAACTGCTGGTTCACTGTCGCCAGGTTGCGGAGCTGCTCTTCAAGCGAACCGTAAGCATTCTGCCGGGTCTTTTCCATCTCCTGGATTTGCGTCTCATAACGTTTGAGAGTTTCAACGAGCGGGCTGACGAGGCCTTTGATGGCCTGTTCACGCGTTTCGAGATCGCCCTTTGCCTGGACCTGGATAGTTTCAAAGGTGCTGCGCGCCAAGGCGATGAAAGCCTGGTTGTTACTCTTCAGAGCTTCTGCGGAAAGCGCCTGAAAGGCATCGGCGAGTTTGACCCGGGCTTCTTCAAGCAGGCGCTTCTGGTCTTCCAGGTTTGCCTGTGTCTCTTTCAGCCTTGTTTCCGCCGCCACTCGAAGATTGGCTTCGTTCCTTGCTTCCCGCTCGCTGGCATCGAGCTTTGATTCGACTTCTGCGACTCGCCCTCGAAGTTCGCCGACCATGCTTTCAGCGGCTCTTGTTTTTCCTTCGGCTTCGATTTGCAGCTTGGAAACAACGGAGTTCCGCCGCAGGCTGGCCAGCAGCCATCCGATAAGCCCTCCGATTGCTGCTCCGGCAATGAACAGGATCCATTGATTCATAAGTTCCCTCCGCTCTTAGCGCTCCGCTTTCAGTCTTCAGACCTTATCGAACGGTGCGTACATTCTGAGCCCGGAATCGTGATCTCAAAATTCCTCTTCGTGGGCAGGGCAGATCGGAACGAAATCGCAGTACCTGCAGACAAAGCCCGGTGTGGGCGGGAAGATCATCCGGCGGATTTCCTCCGCTACCGCCAGGATCTTCTGCTGAACTCCGTCCAGTTCCTTCTGCGTCCTCACGCTTGCTACCGGCTGGTTGTTAGTGAGGTTATAGAAAATCAACCCTTGAGGATCGAGCCCCATCTGGTGGCGCGCGGCCAGAGCATAGACGGAAAGCTGCAAGCTCTTGTCCGCGTCTTTCTGCGTGCGCGGCCGTCCGGTCTTGTAGTCGACCAATTGTACCAAAGCGGGCTCGCCCGGCTTAACGGGATTAATCTGGTCGATGCGTCCTTCGAGCACGACCTCGTTCATCTCGATCTCGAAGTAGACTTCCATGCGCACGGTTTCCGCGGCGATTGGCATCGCGTTGTGTCGCTCGGCGAATTCCCGAAGCTGGTTGAGCCCGGACTTTCGATACGTCTCTTCCTGGTAGGAATCTTCAAAGCCCACGTTCTTCCATGAGCCGAGATAGAACCGGCTCAAGTCGTCGAAGGCAACTTTGCCTTCTTTTCGAAGCTTGAAGTAATGGCGCACCGACTGGTGCATGATGTTGCCGAACGTCAGCGCTGCCTGCGGGCCCGTCGGAATATGGTAGAGGTGGCTGAATTTGAATTTCAGTGGACACTCAAGATACGTCTCAATGGCCGTCGCGCTGAGGCGAAGCTTGCCGTCTGAAGCTACGGGCGGAACTGCCTGTGCCCATTCCGCCAGCGGAGGATGAACGGCATCCGGTGCAGGAGCAGGCTCACCAAAGAGGTTTTGCTGCACGGCTCCGTTGCCCTTAGCGGCTGCTCGTGAAGAAGGCTTCATCGGTTCCGCTTTTTCAGGAATGTCTTCAAGGTCAATCTGCTCGATGTCCCTGCCTCGCACCACAGGATCGGAAAGCAGGTCGTCGATGAAGATCGAAGCCTTCTTCCCTTTCTGGCCGACGCTTGAAACATAGAGCCGCTGGCGTGCGCGGGTCATAGCAACGTAAAACAGGCGGCGTTCTTCTTCAAGATGAAGGTTCAGTGGCGGCACGGGGCCTTTGCGAAGCGCATCGGGAAATTCGATGACCGGTTTCTGCTCGCTGTGAGGAAAACGCCGCGAGGCGACGCTCAGGATAAACACCACGGGGAATTCCAGCCCTTTTGAAGCGTGGACCGTCATCATCTGGACGGCGTTGATGGGCCCTGGAGGTTCCGGAGCTTCTATTTTCCCGCCGGCTTCCAGAAAGTAGCCGAAATATTCCATGAACTCCGGCAGCTTGTGCGTCTCGCTTTTCTCTTCCCATTGGACCAGGAAATTTCGGAAGGCATCCAGACATGCCGCGTCGGTGCTTCCAGGAAGAAACTTCAGCCCCAGAAGTTCGGCCATCTGATCGAAAAGCGAAGTTACGGGGACGTGTTCGGCCTTCTTCCTCAGCTTGCCGAGAATGAATCCCAATTCCTGCCAGTGCGTACTTTCGAGATCCGCTTTGAAGAGGGACCGTTCCATCTCCCGGATGGCGTCATAAATTGAGCATCGGTACTTTGCGGCCTGTTTCCGGAGGTCGAGTGCCAGCTTTTCAGGAAACTTCCAGCGGCGCTCGAGGAGTACTCGCGTCAGGCTGATATTGTCGTGCGGAGAATGAACGAGCCGCAAATAAGCCAGCAGGTCGCGAATGATGGTGGTCGAGAGCAGTGAAAGCCCGCGGATGACAAAGGGAATTTTCCTGCGACGAAACTCGCGCACGAGAAGATCACGATGGCCGTGCGCCCGATAGAGAATCGCGACGTCACTGAAAGCCTTCTTGCTCCGGACCCAATCCTGCACCAACTCGGCAACCCCATTCGCCTCAACGGCATAGTCGGGAGAAGAGAGAAGAAAGACGCCTGGGCCTTCGGGATTTTCAGTGACGAGCTTCGGCTTCGCGTCGTCGCGCTCATTTCGGGCGATGACCACATCGGAAGCCCTGAGGATTCTTTTTGTTGACCGGTAGTTCCGGTTGAGAAAAACCTCACTGTAGCCAGGATACTCCTGCTTGAACATATCGAAGGTGCCATGGGCGGCACCCCGGAAGCGATAGATTGCCTGATCCGGATCACCCACCGCCGTGATGTTGTAAGGTGGTGCAACAAGGCGCTTCAGCAGTTGCACCTGGCCGTAATTACTGTCCTGGAATTCATCCACCAGGATGTAGCGGAACTGCCGGCGGTATTGTTCCAGGGTTTCCGGCTCGCGGTCCCAGAGCTGAACAGTTTCGCTGATGAGCGTGCCGAGGCTCGAATAGCCGGCTTCCTCGATCAGTCGGCGGCTCGTGCGGAAGACCCGCGCAAGCTCCTGTTGTTTCTTCAGTTCTTCCTGCTGGAGCGCACGCTCGGCCGGATCGAGCCCCGCAGCACGTGCCTGAAATTCACTTCCAAGTTTCTGCACATAAGCTTCAAACTCATCCGGCCCCACAAGCTCATCCTGGCACTGCGAGAAAAAGTTGTTCAGATCGTGAAGAAAAGCGCCAGGCGCCGTGAGCTTCTGGTAATACTCCAGGCCCAACTGCTCCATCCTGCGGCGGAGGAATATCCAGATATCAACTTTGTCGAGCAGTTTCCGCTCAAAATGACGCTGGCAAAGAACGTAGTAACAAAATGAGTGAAAAGTAGAAATGTGAACGCTTGTCTCCAGCCCGGGCAGTTCTTTATTCACCCGGCTGTTCATTTCCCCCGCTGCCTTGTCGGTAAAAGTCAACGCCAGGATGTTCTCCGGCCGGAGACCAGGCACATTTTCAAGAAGATAGACAATCCTCTGGGTAATAACCCGTGTTTTGCCGCTTCCGGGCCCTGCGATGACCAGAAGTGGCCCTTCGCCGTACCCAACTGCTCTCCGTTGTTCAGGGTTGAGATCGTACATGGGGAATCGTATGACATTATTCCGCTATTTGTGATCGTGAGGCAAGCGCCCATCGGTTATCCGAAGCCGGGGAGGAAGGGAAGGAGTGCCGCAGGTCACAGAGTTCGCAACTCTTTATGCTACAATGATGAGTTTTGATATTCAGTAAAGGAGAGAACTGAGTGGCCGAAATTGATCTGATTGTTGGTCGAGAGATTCTTGATTCCCGCGGGAACCCGACGGTCGAGGCGGAAGTCCGCCTTCGCGACGGGGCCTTCGCGCGGGCTGCGGTTCCTTCCGGTGCTTCCACCGGAGAGCATGAAGCAATTGAGTTGCGCGACGGCGACAAGCGCCGCTATCAGGGCAAAGGTGTCCTGCAGGCGGTCGAAAACATCAATACAGTGATTGCGCGCGAACTGGGGGGCAGGGAAGCCAGCCGGCAGTCAGAGATTGACGAGCGCCTGATTGAACTGGACGGAACATCGAACAAGAGCAACCTGGGTGCGAATGCTATCCTGGCCGTTTCCATGGCGGTCTGCCGGGCTGCGGCGCGCTCGGCGGGTTTGCCGCTTTATCGTTATCTGGGCGGAATTTCGGCGCGAGTGCTGCCGGTGCCCATGATGAATGTGCTGAACGGCGGAGTCCATGCGGACAATACCGTAGACTTCCAGGAGTTTTTGATCATGCCAATCGGCGCAGAGACTTTTTCCAGCGCCTTGCGAATGGGAGTCGAGACCTTCCATACGCTGAAGAAAATCCTGAAAGAGCATGGTTACTCGACTTCGGTGGGTGACGAGGGCGGATTTGCTCCCAGCCTGAAGTCCAACGTCGAGGCCGTCGAGCTGATTCTTGAAGCCATCGAGGCAGCGGGCTATTCGGCAGGCCAGGACATTGCGCTGGCGCTTGACCCGGCCGCCAGCGAAATGTTTCAGGATGGCAAGTACGTGTTTTTCAAGTCGGATAAGTCGAAGAAGTCCGCCGAGGAGATGGTAGCGCTTTACGCCGACTGGGTCCGGCAGTACCCCATCATCTCCATCGAGGATGGTCTTGCACAGGACGATTGGGAGGGCTGGAAGAAACTGACCAAAGAGCTGGATGACAAAATTCAGCTTGTGGGTGATGACATTTTTGTGACCAGCACCGAGCGGCTGCGACAAGGTATTGACGAGGGCGTTGCCAATTCCATCCTCATTAAGCTAAATCAGATCGGGACCGTAACGGAAACCATGGCCGCCATCGATCTGGCCAGGCGCAACGGCTACACCTCCGTTGTTTCGCATCGTTCCGGAGAGACTGAAGACGCCTTTATTGCCGATTTTGTTGTCGGCCTTCAGACCGGACAGATCAAAACCGGCTCGGCAAGCCGCACGGACCGGGTCGCCAAATACAATCAACTGCTTCGCATCGAGGAAGAACTCGGCGAGACCGCAGAATTTTTGGGGAAAGCCGCAGTCGCTTGTGCGTAGCCAAGAAGCGGGGATCAGGGAACCACGGACAACGACCGGGAATTTGATGTGAAGGTCGCCGTGAAAGACTGTAAGGAACTGGGAGTTTTACGGAAGGCGTTAGATCTGAAGGGCGCGCGACCTTCCTGACGAGGGGAAACGCCTTGCTAACCCGTGATCCCAAATCCCTATTTAAAAATTATGAACAAACCCAAACCGGTAGTACTTGTCATCCTTGATGGTTGGGGGTATCGAGCAGAACGTGATGCAAATGCTATCGCGCTGGCTCACACGCCCAACTATACCGAACTCCTGAAAGAATATCCCTCGACGCTGGTTTACACCTCCGGAGAGCGCGTTGGACTGCCTGACGGCTTGATGGGCAATTCCGAAGTGGGCCATCTGAACATCGGCGCAGGGCGCGTTGTCTACCAGGAAATCACTCGTATCGACGCTTCCATCCGGACCGGCGAATTCTTCAAGAACCCTAAGTTGCTGGAACTGATGGAGCACGGGCGTAAGACCCGCCTGCACTTCATGGGCCTGCTCAGTGACGGGGGTGTGCACTCCCACCAGAGGCACCTTAATGCGCTGCTCAAGATGGCCCGTGAAAACAACGTGAGTGACGTTTTCGTTCAC
>JAKASH010000172.1 GCA_021828225.1 Acidobacteriota bacterium
GGATACTGAACGTGACTTAGCGGGCGTGGGCAACGGTCCTATTTCCAGAAGGTCTCCAACGTGGGTTCGGGTTCGAAAGATGGTATGTGGTGGTAACTCGAGCACGCTGTCGGCTTTCAGGATAACCTTTGAGATTCTGAACGGGCGCACGTGTTCTTCGATGTGGACCACGTGGTTGCCACGGTCGAGGAAGACCAGGTCGATTGAGAACAACATCCCGATGGTATGCACGCCGTAAGAGGGGACGATCCATAACCCCTGTCCGGGTCGCGCCCAGCGGTGAGTTCTTCCCAAAAGACCCACGAGGCGACTCACGTAAGTGTCCGCTACCGAAGCACTCGTGGCGACGAATGTTTCGCGAGTTTTGTTGTACACGTACACCCGTCTTGTATTATTGTTACCCACGCCTTTCACTCCCAACTCAAACTGACAGTGTTCCGGTTAGTCGCGAGATGCCTGCCGTTTACGACGCCAAATGATGATGTACAGCACAATAACTGCTCCGATCCCGGCGATGATGCGAATGGTTGTTACATCCATGGTTTTCCTCCCTTAGTCCTTTTAGTTTTTGTCGTGCTAACTGACGTGCCTTGCTTGCGTTTGTCCCCCTCCAATTGTCGCAATCCTCTTAATGCTTCAATCCGATAAATTGACGGTAAATAGTAATGAACGCAGGTCCCAGGATAACCACAAACAATGCTGGAAAAATAAAGAACACGAGTGGCGGCACCATCTTGACCGGGGTCTTTGCCGCTGCTTCCTCAGCCCGCTGTCTGCGTTTCATTCTCATATCATCCGCATGTACTCTCAATGACTGAGCAACACTGGTTCCAAATCGATCGGTTTGAATCAGCATTGCCACCAGTGCCTTAATATCATCCACTCCCGTCCGGGACGCGAATTCGCGCAAAGCTTCAATCCGGGTTCTTCCTACGCGGATCTGCGCGTTGACCAAGTCGAGTTCCCCGCATAGTTCAGGGTGGGTGATCCTCAATTCCTGGGAAACGCGCATGAAGGCCTGATCTAAGCCCAGGCCGGCCTCAATGCAAACGACCAGCAGGTCGAGAGCGTCCGGCAGAGCCTTGCGAAGGATGTTCTGGCGTTTCCTGACACGGCGCGACAGCCAGACATCGGGCAGAAGAAATCCTCCCATCACAGCAAAAATGAAAACGAACAGCGGGTTGACCGTGTAAAAGCCGGTAAAATAGACGACGGCCACCAGGATGATCGGCAACAGAAACTTAGCCCCTCGTAACGCCATAGCAGCTTCGGGGCGCCGATACCCCGCGCGGACCAGCATGAGCTTCGTACTGGAAAGATCCTTGGTCGAGCCGGGAACCAGTTTGCCTACATCGGTCAGAACGCGAGTCGCCTTCTGGGTCTGTTTCTCGCGAAAGGTCACCTTCCGCTGGCTGGCGAGCGGCTGCCAGAGCCTGGAGAGCCGGTCGGCAATGGGAAGTTCACCCGGCGAGAATGCGTAGACCAGCGCCCCCGCGATGACCACTACTGCAAGAAACGTCAGACCTGTGGCTAACCAGAGCATTTTACTTTCTCCCGGTGGAATCAAACCTCGATATTAACGATCTTCCATAGCATGATGGACCCGACAACCTGCAGAAATACTGCAATGGCGATAACAATTGGGCCAATTGGGTCATGAAACAACGGACGCATATAGCTTGGGTTAATCGTTCGCAGAACAAGCGCCATGATGGGGGGCAGTGAAATGAGAATCCCTGCCGTCATGCGCCCCTGCGCTGTGCGAATCCGAACTTCACCCAGGATCCGGAATCGTTCTCGCACCACATGTGCAAGGTTGTCGAGGATTTCGGCCAGATTGCCACCCGTTTCCTTCTGAATCAGCACAGCCGTTACAAAGAAACGAACGTCGATCAACGGGACTCGTTCCGATAGGTTCAGAAGGGCATCGCGCAAGGGAAGTCCGAAATTCTGTTCTTCGAAAGTTGTGCGAAACTCTCCGGCTACCGGTTCCGGCAGTTCGGTTGTGATCATCTCAAGCCCGGTTGAAAAGGAGTGCCCGGCGCGCACGGCGCGGCCAAGCAGGTCGATCGCCTCAGGAAAGATCTTTTCGAAGGCCTTCAGGCGGTGTTTGCGCTTGATGGCAACCACCGCCATGGGAATCATGCCTCCTATCGGTATGGCAACAAGGCCGAGCAAGTTGTTGCCCATAAGCTCGTCAACGATCACGAATGCTCCAACAGCAAGCACTGCGCTGATAAGAATGAGCTTGCCGGGCTTGATATGCATTCCCCCCTGATGGATGTAGTCCCTGAGCCGGTCGGACCACTTCCATCTCAGAAGCATACGATGAATTGCGGGAACGTCGCTGAGCAGTTCGTCTCGAACGACCTTCAGTTCAAGGGTCTCGCTTCCGCGTCTCGTGCTCCGCTCGATGGCGTCCAGGCGCTTCGCAACAATCTTGTCCGGCGCCGAACCGCCTGAGGAAAAAAGAACAATGCCCCCCACGATCAGGAGAATAATCAGGAACGTTAGCCCGGCTAATACCAGCGCCATCTTAACTCTCCTTAACGGACCTCAACCTCTGAATGCTCAAACATGTCCGCCGGCAAGCGGATGCCTGACGTCACCAGACGCCCGGCGAACTTGGGACGAATGCCCGTCGGGGCAAACTGACCCAAAACCTCGCCGTTTTCGCCAATCCCCATCTTCTGGTAGATGAAGATGTCCTGCATGGTCACGACTTCACCTTCCATTCCCGTTACCTCTGCCAGGTTGGTCACGCGCCGTTTTCCGTCGCTCATGCGGCTAACCTGGATAACAACGTCAATTGCGGATGCAATCTGCCGGCGTATGGCGGAATCGGGGATGTTGAGGTTAGCCATGGCGACCATGGTTTCAAGGCGGGCCAGGGCATCGCGAGGAGTATTAGCATGGATGGTTGTCAACGATCCGTCATGGCCTGTATTCATTGCCTGCAACATGTCCAGCGCTTCTTCGCCACGAACCTCGCCCACGATAATGCGATCGGGACGCATACGAAGGGAATTGATCACAAGTTCCCTTTGGCGGACCGCTCCCCTGCCTTCCACGTTCGGTGGGCGTGTTTCCAATCGAACAACGTGATCTTGATGGAGCTGCAATTCTGCGGCGTCTTCGATGCTGACGATCCGCTCGCGATTTGAAATGAAAGACGAGAGGACATTGAGGAGCGTCGTTTTCCCTGCACCCGTTCCGCCTGAAACCAGGATGTTCAATCTTGAGTAGACGCATCCTCGCATCAACTCAACCATTTTTGATGTCAGCGAGTCGTTTTCAACAAGGTCATTTGCCGTTAGTGGATCGCGTCCAAAACGCCGGATCGACAGACAGGGTCCATCGATAGCGAGTGGCGGGATAATGGCATTGACGCGCGACCCGTCTTCCAGACGCGCATCGACCATGGGTGAGGATTCGTCGATTCTGCGGCCGACGGCAGAAACGATGCGATCGATGATGGACATCAGGTGTGCGTCGTTCCGGAAACTGGCGGAAGTCCGTTCCAGCAGGCCGTGTCGTTCGACGTAGACATTCTTGTAAGTATTCACCAGGATATCCGAGACGGTTTGATCCTTCATCAAAGGCTCGAGGGGTCCCAGCCCGAATACTTCGTCGAGCACTTCCTGAGAGAGCCTGTCTCTCTCAGTCAAGGTCATTGGGGCATTCTCTTCAGCCGCAAGGACTTCCACCATTTCGGCGACTTCTGCCTTGACGGCGTTTCGGTCAAGCTGATTAACCCGTTCAAGATCCAGCTTCTGAATCAGCTTGTGGTGAATGGCTACTTTAATACTGCTCAGGTCATTGCGCATCGGAGTTGAAGCGTCCGCCATGATTCAATTACCTCTTTGGAGTATTCGAGAACAGGCCGAAGATCGTATTGCCTTTCTTCGCTTGTTCGACAACACTGACACCGGCCAAACGGGATGCCAGTTGCTGAAAGTTTGAGACAAGGGGATTGTTGTGATTGCGGGAGAGAGGGGTCCCCAGATTGATCGCTTCGCTGACCTGCCGGAAATCGTTAGGCAGGCGAGCAAAGACAGGCTGTTTCGCTCTTTTCTCAAAAGCCTTTATGGCTTCTTCGTCCGACCGGTGCCATCGATTGATGACAATGCGGCACTGGTCAGAGTCGATTCCCCAGGAGGACATTTTGGTCAGATGCTTTTCCAGGGTCCACAAGGCAGGAACATCGGCTTCCGCTACCATCATCACCATGCGTGCCATCCGCAGCAGCGGTCGCCATTCGATGGAATAAGTGGATCCGAGATCCATTAGAAGGTGACTGCAACAGCTCTGCGCCACGTTGACCACACGAATGAGCGCGGAAGGCATAACCTCCTGCCACTCGTCCGGGTCCGTTACTCCAGCCAGAACCTCCAGGCCACTCTTTTCGTGCAGTGTCAGTAAGGCATTGAAAAAATGGCTATCCAGACGCTCCAGGTTTCCAGTCGCGTCGCGGACCGAAAAACGCGAGCGCAGATCCAGCAGAAGCGAGACATGACCCATCGGGCGAGCAAGATCAAGCAGGATAACGCGCTTCTGGGTCAGGCGGGCCAGTTGCGCCCCGAGGTTGACGGCTACCGTAGTAGAACCAACTCCCCCTTTTGCCCCCATCACCACAACGAGCCTTCTCTCATTCGTCTTTTGGCCCGGTGATTGTTCTTCCACAAGGCGTCTTAGAGCTACTTCCAGCTGAGCAGGGTCGACGGGATGGCCCAGGAACTCCCTTACACCGCTCCGCATCGCCTGCATCAGCAGGTCTGGATCGGGTTGCTTTAGCGGCGAGCATGCGATGACGCAAACGGACGGGCGAAGTCGGCGCAGGTGAGCCGCAAATTCGAGAGAAACTTCCGTCCCTCCCGCAAGGTCCAGGAGCACAACATCCGGAACACTTTCACCTGGCTGCGGATGTTGCTCGGCCGAAGGTGCCCATTCAACCACCGTTTCGGTTAGCCCGGTCTGCTCAATGCACGCTCGCAGATAAGAAGTGCTTTTGGCGTCTGTCGCAACGACAGCCGAAGTTAACATTCGCTATTCCTCTTTCCAGCTTACAGACACACCACGCACCCTACTGCCCGGAGGTTTTTGCTCGTCCGCTGGTTGCCGGCGGCATGAACCGCATTGGGTACTGCGGCCCGTAAGGAACCTGGCCCGGAGGCAGAGGATGAACAATTTGGGGCGTCACGAGAACCAGCAATTCGGTCTTGCTTTTATTCAAACTCTCGCTCTGGAATATCTTCCCCAGAAGGGGGATATCGCCCAAACCAGGGATCTTATCGAGTTGCTTTGTGACACGATTGTCCATCAGTCCGGCGATGACAAAGCTCTGACCATCCCGCAGGTCCATCTCCGATTCCACCCTGCGCGTCGCAATGGCGGGAATTGTAAAGCCCGAAATCGTTAGTGCGTTTGAATAGTCAAGAGTACTTACTTCGGGCCTGACCTTTAGATGGATTTCGTCACCCGGAAGGATGGTCGGAGTAAAGTCGAGTCTCACCCCAAATTGCTGAAACTGGATTGTGATGGCAGGGAAGCCTCCGCCTGCACCCGTCGATTGCACCACCGGGTACGGGAATTCACCGCCCGAAAGGAAGCTGGCCGGTTTGCCAGACTGCGTCAGGACATTGGGCTCAGCCAGGATTTGCAGCAGGTTCTGTGTCTGGAGCGCTTGGATCGTGGCTGCCAGATTGATGTCCGGGCGGAAAATGAAAACGTTCAGCAGATTGCTCAGGCCGAAACCACCTTGGCTGGCGCCCAGTTGGCCGGTCAGCGCTGGCGGAGAAAACTGCCCCGTGGAAATTGCTCCGATGTTCTTTGCCGGTGGAAGGCTCAGGATGTTCATACCCAGTTGCCTGAGCGCGGACCGGTCGACCTCTGCAAACCGCACTTTCAGCAGAACCTCTCCAGTGGGAGGCGCAGGAACTTCCAGCAGGCTGACGACATCTCTCTTTTCAGGGACCATCGACTGAGCCAGTTCGAGGATCTTGTCGGCCACCGCGGCAGAAGAGACGTGACCCGAAAGCGTTACGATGTTCTTGCTGACGTCGACTTTCACGGGCTGGTTCGGAAAGGTATTGCGGATGTCGCTCGACAGGCTGAGAACGTCGAGATCCACGTAGATGTCGAACGTTTGCATCTGGCCCGATTGTCCCCAGATGACCAGCGAGGTCGCCCCGGGCATTTTCCCGTTGAGAAGAATCTCGGTGGGGCTTACCACGATGGCGTCACAGATGTTCGGGTTAGCAAGCGAAACGCGCCTGATCTGGACCGGCGAGGTGATCACCAGCGAACGATCAACAATCAGGTGCAATGCTTCCGGCCCTCCAGATTGCTCCCCTGGCGAACTTGCACCCTGGGCTTGCTGAACCGCCGTCTGGATGTTGATCTGGGCCGCCACTGCCGGCACAGAGCCGAGATTGAACGCAATAAAAAGCGTCACTAGAAGAATCAGACTTGCAAATGCGGGAAGTGCATAACTTTCGCTTCTGCTATGTTTTGTTGTCATCGACTCCGCCTGAAAGGTAGCTTATTGAACAGAGAAAGT
>JAKASH010000173.1 GCA_021828225.1 Acidobacteriota bacterium
AAATGTGGCGCATTTCGGACGACATGTGGGACAACTGGCCGGAACTGAGAAACCAGTTCGGATATTGCCGGCTCTGGGCGTCCCACATCGGGCCGAACCACTGGCCGGACGCCGACATGCTGCCGTTTGGGCTGTTGCGCCTTCGCGGGTTTAATGACGGCCCGCGCCTCACACGCCTTACCCACGACGAGCAGATTACCATGATGACCCTGTGGTCGATCTTCCGCTCCCCGCTGATGATGGGAGGCGACCTGCTCACTCTCGACCCCTTCACGCTGTCGCTGCTGACCAATCAGGAAGTCCTCGCGGTGGATCAGCACAGCTCCGACAATCATTTGCTATTCACACGCGGCAATCAGATCGCCTGGGTGGCGAATGTGCCGAGAACAAGAGAGAAATACGTTGCCCTGTTTAATCTTGGCAAGTCGTCCGAGGAAATTACGGTTTCATGGAGCGAACTGGGAATGGCGGGAAAGGCCGTGGTCCGCGACCTGTGGAAAAAAGAAAACCTGGGCGCTTTTAACAACCAGTTCTTGGCCAAGATTGATCCGCACGGAGCAGGGCTTTACAGAATAAAACCGCTCTGACCGCGATCCTGACGGCTTGGTTTTCGGACGCCGGCGCCTTCGGACGCATCGCCGTTGGTGTGTCCGAGGACAGGATCATCGACCATGTGGACGAGAAAATGTATTCCGCCAGGACGCGGCCCAGGGGTGTACACTTGGACTAGCCGCAGTTAAAGCCAGGAATTCGGGAAAGTCGTCTTGACTGTTCAAGAGCGCGGTCAGGTGTGAAAAATGCTATTGAAACTCTATCAGTGGCTGCCCCCGGACGGCGTGAAGATTGTGCTGGTGCTCTTCCTGTCTTTCCTGATCGGGATCGAGCGGGAAGAGCGGAAGAAACAGGTGGAACAGTACGCGTTTGGCGGAGTGCGCACGTTTCCCCTGATTGGGCTGATCGGTTACTCGATGGCCGTGATGGCGCGCGGGCAATTGCTGCCGGTCACGCTGGGCTTTGTCGTAGTTGCCGGCTTTCTGCTGCTCTCCTACTGGCGCAAGCTCACCACGATCCCCGCCCCCGGTGTGACGACAGAGATGTCAGGCCTGGCTACTTACGTGGTCGGCGCTCTCGTTTACTACGACCATTTCTGGATTGCCACCACGCTGGCCGTCGCCAGCGCCCTGCTGCTGGAACTGAAGACCGCCCTTGAAAATCTCACCCAGCGCATCTCTGCGGAAGAAATCCTTACGTTCACGAAATTCCTGCTTTTGAGCGTGGTCATTCTGCCCGTCCTGCCCGACAAGGCGTTCGGCCCATTCCAGATCAATCCCTTCAAGACCTGGGTTGTGGTGGTGGCAGTCAGCGCGATTTCTTATGGCAGTTATGTCATTCAGCGGATGACCAAGGGGCACGGCGGGGTGATCCTGGCCGCGATCCTGGGAGGCGCGTACTCGTCTACCGTCACAACCGTGGTTCTGGCTAAACGGGCTTGTGCGGGGGAACATCGCCACCTGTTCTCTGGCAGCATTCTGATTGCCTCGGGCATCATGTATCTGCGCCTGGTGGTTCTGGTCGGACTCTTCAATCACCAGCTGATGTTCAGACTGGCCCCCCCGTTCCTCATCCTTGCGGGGATTGCAAGCGGGGTGGGCTGGCTCTGGTCCCGCCGGCAAGACTCAGGCGGCAGTGAAGTCCAGAGGGAATTCGAGCCGAAAAATCCCCTCGAACTGCAAGCCGCCTTCCTGTTCGCGCTCCTTTTTTTGGCGATGCTCGTAGCGACGCATTTGGCGGTGATGCACCTGGGGCTGGCAGGAGTGTACGGACTGGCAGCCCTTACGGGAGTGACGGATGTGGATCCCTTCATCATGAGTATGACCCAGGCCGCCGGAACCCTCGCTCCTTTACAAGTGGCCTCCGCAAGCGTTCTGATAGCAGCGGCCAGCAACAATGTGGTGAAGGGAGTTTACGCGCGCTTCTTCTCTGACCGCAAGACCGGCACGGAGAGTCTGTGGCTTCTGACCGGGCTGGGCGTGCTGGGCCTCGCGCCGCTCCTCTGGTTGCTGTGATATCTCCCCATTCCGCACGCCGCTCAGGCGGATTCACTGCCCCTCACGCAGCGGCTTCTCATGCAAGGCCTTCTCGATAGCCGCTTCCGCTACCGGCGCCAGCAACGCAAAGCCGCGGTCATTTGGGTGGAGACCGTCATTCGAATAACCATTCCTGAGCATCCCCTTGCTGTCCACCAGCGCCGAGTAGTAATTGCAGAAAGTGGCATGCGCCCGGGCGGCGTAGCTCTTGATCCAGGCGTTCAGTTTCAGAATCTGCGAAGGCGGACGCTGCGCCGTCTGATCATGTGAAGTGTAATTGCTGACCGGCGTAAGCGAGCAGAGAATCACTTTGATATGGTGAACCTCGGCAAGTTCCGTGGTGGCCTGAATATTCTCTTCGACCATCTTTGCGGTTTCGGGCCCTGTGTTGCCGGCGATGTCATTCGTTCCGCCAAGGAAGATGAGCGCGGCAGGCTGGAGGTCGATGACATCCGGAAACATTCGAACCAGCATCTGTGAAGTTGTCTGGCCGCTGATGCCGCGGTTGACGTAGGGCTTGCCGGGGAAACATTTCTTCAGGTTCCAGATGTCCGTGATGGAATCTCCAAGAAACACGACCCGGCCGGGCACGCGCGGCCCTGCTTCCAGGCGCAGGTCGTCCTGATGATATCGACCGAGCTGGTTCCAATCCTGGAGTTCGCCCGCAAGCCTCTGGGCCGTGAAAAGAAGGCAGCATCCCGCCTTGGGCGGATTGAACTCCTGAACCAGTTGAGCGTGCAGGTTTCCGGCCAGGGCAAAAAACTGGAGGAATAATAAAGCCATCAAAGTTGAGAGCAAACGCATCAGTTCTCCTTCGAAAATAGCCGTAAGTTCTTGAAACTACGTTGAGCCGCCTAGTCGGCTATTTTCATTCTTCGTTGTGACCCGAAGGGTCATGGGCGACTCCTTTCAGCATTCGGATTAAGTCAAGAAAAACGTCAGAGCATGGCTTCAGCGGTGCCGTTGGCAGAACCGTGTTCTCCCGCGACTCTGGCGGCTGGGACTTCAGCGGCTGAAGCCGCAGAAATTGCATGGCAATCTACCCGGCATGGCTGAAGCCATGCCCTGGCACCCTGGGTCTGAATGTACCGAATCCGCCGCGCATAAAACGACCCCGAGCTGGCTCGCCTATTCTAGACGAGAGAGAAGGGAATGCCAAATCGGAAACATAAAAAGTCTGCCAGGCGGAAATCGGCTGTGGGTGAAGCCGGGGGAAATAATAGAGGACGCCGCGAAGAAGATGAATAAATGGCGGGACAGAGCTCTCCTTACCACCGCAGGGAAAGCGCTAAAAGCGAAACGCCGAAGGAAGATGGGAAGAACCCGATTCCATCTCCAGTTTGGTGGAAAGAAAGTCCAGCAGATCTTTTAGCGTGAGAACAGCGACAAGCCGGCCGTTCTCTACCACCATCAACCGGCTGTTCTGTGATTTCCTCATCATGGCAAGAGCCTTCATCGAGTCGGTATCAGGGGTCACTGTGTCTTCGGGGCAATAAGGTCGCATAACAGCCTGCACACTGTACTGCGCCCATTCGTTGCGGGGGATATCCTTCACCTC
Source organism: Acidobacteriota bacterium (assembly GCA_021828225.1). The sequence continues at coordinate 3,646 of JAKASH010000173.1, forward strand.
TTTTGTGGTAATGCAGCCCAGCAGTTCATGGTAATTATCGACAACAGGGAACATCTTGTAGTGGTACTTGTAGATGTAGTTCTCGACAAGATCTTCGAGAGAAATCACAGGCGACACGGTGACAGGGTTGATATTCATAAAGCGCCGGATGGGCTCGCCCTGCAGCATTCTTTGAACCATGAGTTGCTGATACGAACCCTGGGCTGCGCCCCGCAGGAACATGCCAATCAGGAACCACCACACGGCCCCGATGAAGTCCCCTACCAGCAGCCGGTACACTCCAAAAGCCATCAGCAACATTCCAAAGCCGGAGCCGATGGCGGAGGCAATTCTAGTAGCCTGCCAGATGTTGCCTTTCCAGTACCACAACGCTGAGCGAAGGACTCGCCCGCCATCCAGGGGAAACGCGGGAACCATGTTGAACGCCGCCAGGATCCAGTTGATCCAGGCCAGATAAGAGAACACGCCCACCACGACCACCGGCCAGGTGCCGCGCACGGCCGCCGCAGCGGCGTAAAAAATGATACCGATGATGATGCTGGTCACCGGACCGGCGATCGCCATCTGGAATTCCGCCTTCGCGCTGGGCGGCTCCTGGTCCATTTCGGCGACGCCGCCAAAAATGAACAGCGTGATGCCCTTCATCGGCAGGCCATTCCTTCGGGCTATCAGGGAGTGGGCAAGTTCATGGACAATGATCGAAATGAAAAGAAGGACAGCGCCCGATATCCCCATCAACCAGTATTCAGCGTGGGAAAGACCGGGATAGAGGTGCGGGAAAAAGCCCACCGCCAGGGACCACGTGATCAGCACGGCAATGATTAACCAACTGGCATCCACGCGGACCGCAAAGCCGAACATCTTGAACAACGTGACGCCTCGTCCGAACATCGCGTTCCTCCGTCACTCGATAGTTTCGAGACTCGCGACCGCAAGCCATTCGCCTTCGCGTTTCTCTTCCCCCCGCATTTCTGCGCAAGCAAGGGGATTCGTCCCGGCTTCTCCCTCTATCAGTTATGATGACGCCGCACTTAATCCCGTCATCTTTATTTTATGCCTGCCAGCGGTGTGAAACAATTTGGAGTGCTGCGCTGCGCCTCAGAGCCGCCACCGAACCACAGCGCAGCGCGCTCCGTGTCGCGCCAGCTTTCACACGGAGCGCACGGAGCATCTCAGTGTTCGCCCTTGTTGAGGCCTTTCAGGCCACTGAGCACAGAGAAAAAAATTCTTGCCAAGAAAACAAGCATTCATGGCCTTGCAATGCAGGGGAACACTATCGTGTTTTCACAGCCAGCATACTAGCCCTCCCTGCAGACTAATCGAACGGCAGGATGAGTTCGGCGTCTCCGGAGGTGTTCCGCAGAAGCGTGGTGCGGACGACGTCCCCTTCCCGGGTGAGTGCCGTGATCTGAGCCCCCTTGGCGTGAGGGGTTGTGAGATGCGCTCCTGCAGTGTAGAAAGTCAGCGTGGTGGGATAGTTCTCCACCAGTGAGACTTTGATTCGTAGCTGCTTTCTTGCGACGTCCCAGACTTCGTTTGCGATTTCCACGCCTCCCATGGTGATGTGGCGATCCGTTCCGATCAGTTGCGGATGGCCTTCAGCCGGCCACACGGAAATCACCTGGCAGGCGTGAGGCGGAAGCTTCACCGAATATTCTCCCTGCACCTTGCCCAGGAATTTCTGCTTCCAGAAATCGAACAGCAGATATTTGCGGCCGGGTTCCAGCCCTGCCTTGGCAAAGTTCAGCACGATTTTTCGCGGGCCCGGGGGATTCAGGAATGCCGGGTCCGGCAGCAGTTGGAGGCCAGGAGGTTTTGAGGCTGAAGTTGCGATGCGCTGGTTCTGCGCTGCCGCATTACTGAGTTTGGAGGATATTGCCAGTTGTTCTCCATACCCGTGGCTGGTTTTCAGCAGTTCGTCGTCCCGGTTCAGGATCCTTGTTGTGTCGGGCTGCATTCCTGGTGGCATTTCATCCGGGCCCTCGTCCCAGTTGAACAGACCGACAACGGCCCAGGAGCCAAAAGGCCGCGCAATGTGCAGAACCCAGAGGGGACGGTCCGTCTTGAAAGGATAGAGGTCCATGGGCGTGATGTCCGCCACGGGCATGATCTTGCGAACCATGTCCCGCCGGGCCGGCGACAGCGTCGTTTCGTTATCGCCCAGCATGAGTAACTGGCCGGTGAGTCCCAGGATGGAAGTCCAGGTGCGCGCTTCCTGCATGGTAAGCGGCGGGCGAACAACCAGCGCGTCCGGGTCGCCGTACCAGGCGATGTTGTGAGTGTAGTAGCCACGCCGGATGCCGGCAAGCACCTCGCGCACGCCTCGGAAAGAGGGAGGTTCCCCGTCGCCCACCACGTCGCCTGCCAGCCGCGCCGACTGCGCGATGCCCATGGATTCGGTAGGATAGACGGGGCCGCAGGCAGAGAAAAAGACGCCGGGCTTGGAATTCATGGCTTGCCGAATGATGCTGAGAGCCTGCCGAAACGCCGTGTTCGCGTCCAGGGTGGGATTGTATGCGCGAGCCCGGTTTTCTGCCCAGATGTCGCGCGTGGCGTTCTCGCCGTCCAGCTTGAAATAGTCGTAACCCCAATCCAGAACGTGGTCACGGTAAGTTTGGTAGAGATATTTCTGAAGGGTGGGATTCGAAAAGTCGGCGACATAGGTGCCGAACCACGTTCCGAGCTTCCCGTTGCCGTCGGCATCATGCAGGAACCAGGTGGGATATTCGTCGTAGAATTGCTGATCGGCGTTTCCAAAAACTGAAAGCCAGAGTCCAGCCTTCAGCCCTTGTGCATGAATCTGGTCGGCAAGCCACTTCATGCCATGCGGGAATTTCTTATTCCATGCGTTCCAGTCGCCTCCGATGGGCGAGCCT
>JAKASH010000174.1 GCA_021828225.1 Acidobacteriota bacterium
TGACCGTGTTCAGCAGAGTGCGGTGGACGGACTCCACGGCGGAGATTCGCTCTCCCACAAAGAGCATCCCGCTGATTCGCCCTGACCGGTCGCGCAGCGGTTCATAAGCGGCCACATACCAATCGTTCACGACGAAGGCGGTTCCCCGGTAGGTATCACCCCGCAGGACCGCCGCCACAGCAGGATTAGGAGCCCCATCAGGACCGACTGCAGGAATGTACGTTCCGATCCCGCGGTTACCGTCCGTCGCGGCCACGGTGGTCGCTACGCGCAGCATGTCGCCCGCCTCATCCATCCGTTGGAAGACAGTGACTGCGCTGCCCACCAGGTAGGTGACTTCGTCAACGAAAGGAGAGGTCAGCTGAAAGCTTCGGTTCCGGGTCGCTGGTACGCCTCCGATCAGCATCTGGGGCAAGGTTACTTCCACCACCCCCTGAGTGAATTGATTTATAGCCTGCCAGCGTACCGTGCCACTGCCAGTAGCGATTCCGCCCTTCTGGGCCAGGATCCTCCGGGCCACGGCGAGGTTCTGGTTTACTCGACGTTGCAACAAATCGTTGGCCGTTTCGCAGAGCCCATAGGAATCCTTGGCCGCCTGGTCCACATTGGCTTCCGCCAGAGACATCATTTCCCGGGTCGCTTTTTGCGAGACGCTGCCCCGAAAGTGCAGCAGAAGCAGAAGCGGCACCACAATCGGCAGGACCGCCGCCACGAGCGCAAGCCCATAGATCTTGTTCCTAAGCGAGATTCTCACGCTGCCTCCTCGGATATCCCGAGAACTTAATCGTTGTTGCCGGAGCCATGGCGAAAGCGGGACAAGTCGGGATTCACGCGCCCGGCAAGTCGACCCTCGATCGTCCTTACCTTAAACTCTTTGAAGCTAATAATGGTCGCACTGAAAAGCTGCGGCCACTTTGCTTGGAGGAGCTTCTGCTGGGATATGATTCGGATGTACAGATTGTAAAGCACTGTTTTTCTCCAATCCGCAGCATTGAAGCGCTCGAAAAGAAACAGACTTAAAAGCCTATATTCCCAGACTCGAAAGGTCCGGGATTGGCCAAGACTTACTCAACGCCCACGGCTCTCGCTTGCACCACGGTCGCATGGTTGAAAGTAAGACGCAGGAGCTACTGCCATGCTGAGTTGGAGCCAACGTTATCCTTCCTTCCTGAGTCAACCGGCCGCAACATTCTATGCTCTGTAAGGGTCCCCCCATCATGGCAGGCTCACCTTCTGTATGTCACCAATTCCAGCCACTTGACCGTGACCTTAAGCCGCTTTGCGAACCGGAAGGGCCTCGACTGTCGAATTTGTCACCTCGTAGCTGTGCACCTCCGGTTTCCCCTCCATGAACTTCTCCAGCGCTTTCATAATGTCGGCGTATCCTTTGCGGTGATACGCCTCCGCGTCTTCCCGGCGATGCCACAGGCTGATGCCAATCCCTTCTTTGTCATCACTAGAGATCAATGAGATCTGACCAGCGAATCCAGCGAACTTCTTCAGCTTGGGGAAAATTTCATTGTCGATGGCCCGTGTGTAACCCGCTCTGCTCCCCGGCTTTAGATTCAGTCGAGTAATTCTTGCAAACATGGGATCACCCTCCTTTGTCAGACAGGGTTGTATCTACTATTAAACCTAATCCGGCCAGTGCCACATGCCTATGACCCGTATCACAGCCTGACGTGACGGTTTGCTGTCACAAACCAGCGGCACCGAAAACTGGCCCGGCCAGTTTCGTAGCTTTGGGACAATCTGCAGGGATTTTTGAAGGTTTGAACCCCTTTTTCGATCTATGCCCGGCGGTATTGGATATAATGCGAACAGGGTGCCGCGCTCGCGGCCAAGATCCTGACTTTTGAGTCCTGCGGCCCGCGCAGATTACTGGCCAGATAGAAGAGAGGAGGCCGTCTAATGGACCCGTTCCTCGAGGCAGCAATCGAAGAAGCCCGGCAAGGCCGGCGGGAAGGTGGAATCCCGATCGGTTCGGTGATTGTTCACAGGGGCCGGATCATCGGCCGCGGCCATAACCGGCGAGTGCAGCAAGGCAGCGCGATTTTACACGGCGAAATGGACGCGCTGGAGAATGCCGGCCGAAGGCCGGCGGCCGTATACCGCGAATCGGTGCTCTACACCACTTTATCTCCGTGCTCGATGTGTAGCGGAGCGATCCTGCTGTACGGCATTCCGAAAGTGATTGTCGGCGAGAACAAGACGTTCCTGGGCGAAGAGGAACTCCTGCGATCGCGCGGCGTGACAGTCGAGGTTCTGCAGGAGCCATCCTGCATTCAACTGATGGAAGAATTCATCGCCGCCGAACCCCAGCTCTGGAACGAGGACATCGGTCTTCCAGACACCCTGCCGACAGGTTGATGATGATCATCTCATTACGGTGAGGGGTCCGGCAACCGTTATGCGGGTGAGCGGCTGTCTCGACACGACAACCGCACCATCCTTCTGATTCCAAACCCCAATATACTCGCCGTGATCCCCCACCCGATTCCCCCTTGCCATTAACCGATGGGCAGCCTACCACTGCGAGATGACGTTGAAGCCAACGGTGTTGTAGTTGGTCATGGAATCAAGCACCTGGCTCGCCTGCTCCACGGGCAGACAGCGAGTGACCAACCGTTTGGGGTTCAGCTTGCCACTGGCAACAAGCGCCAACAGGCCACGATAACTGGTTGTGGGGCAGCCCAGGCTGGGAATAAAACTGATCTCTTGCTGCAGCATCGCATCCACCGGAAGGGACAAAGTGCCTCGGTCCTTCGCACCGGTCAATCCGATCTGCAGGTGACGTCCTCCCTTGCGAATCGACTGCACCCCGGGAAGGGCGGTTTCCGAGACGCCCACGGCGTCCACCGCTACGTCGACACCTCCCTGGGTGATTTCGCGAATTTGTTCCACCGTGTTCTTCCCATGGGCGTCGGTCACCGCCGCCGCGCCTTCAGCCTTGGCCATGCGCAATTTCTGTTCGGAAAGGTCGACTGCGATGACCTGCGCGCCCAGGGCCGCGGCGATCTGTATTGCCGATAGCCCGACTCCGCCTACACCGAAAACCGCCACCCACTCCCCGGGTTGCAATTTCGCCCGATCGACCAGCGCGTGATAACTGGTCATGTAGCGGCATCCGAGGGCTGCCGCAGTGACAGCATCTACCTGATTGGGCAGGCGCACCAGGTTCGCATCGGCCGCGGGGATAACGACCAGGTGGCCGTACCCGCCGTTAAAGTGCGTACCAATGACCCCGTGGGCAAGGCATATGTTGGAGCGCCCTGTCTGGCAGTATTCGCAGCGCCCGCACGCCATATGAAAGGGCAATGTGACGCGATCGCCGGCGCGGAAGCTGCGGACGCCGGGGCCCACTGCCTCCACAACACCGGCCATTTCATGCCCCAACACGAGCGGCAGTTGGGGCTGGATGCCCACCCATGACCAGTCACCTTGCCAGATGTGCCAATCACTGCGACAGATGCCACACGCTTCTACCCGGACCAGCGCATCATCGGGTCCCGGCACAGGATCCGGCAGGTCCATGATTTCGAGAGGTTTACGCAATTCCGTCATGACGGCTGCCTTCATGGCAAAATCCTCCTCCTAACTGGAAATTTATCTCTCCGATCAGTTCCGCCATCCTTTTTTCTCTCTCGCCGCCCTATGAGCGGCGAATGACGCAGGTCCTAGACCCCTGCGACGGTGGCCACTGTCTCACTATGTTTTGCAGGCGTGCCGAGGACGACGTCGTCAGCCTACCCTGGGCGCGTATGATTGTGGTGCCATTCGCGCCCCACCGCATCCGCCGCACGGATGGCATCGGCCACCATTTCCGGAGTTACTTCAAAAGGCTCGTTGTGGATCGTTTCTCCTTTTGCCGTACTGCGGACGGCAATTCGATCCAGCATGTCCGGTGTCATATGATCGAGTCCAATTTCGGCCAGTGTGACCGGTAACCCTATCGAGGTTGAAAAGCGCAGCACTTCCTCCATGATCGAGTGAGGCTGGCCTTCCAGGACCAGTTGAACCAGGACACCAAGTGCCACCTTCTCGCCGTGAAGGTAGGCGCGAGTCTCCGGAACAGCAGTCAGGCCATTGTGAACGGCGTGCGCCGCTGCCAGTCCGGACGATTCGAAGCCGAGGCCGGAAAGGAGGGTGTTCGCTTCCACGAGACGCTCCAAACCTGCAGTTACGGACTTGGTTCGGAGTGCTGCCAGCGCGTCCGCTCCGTCTTCGAGAAGAGTGCGGTAGCACAACTGGGCCAGCGCCAGAGCGCTTCGAGTAGAGGCTCCGCCTCTCATGTTTCGGACGCTGCCCTCCACACAGGTCTTTGCTTCAAACCACGTGGAGAGCGCGTCACCCATTCCGGCCACCAGCAGGCGGGCCGGACTCTGGGCAATTACCTGGGTATCTACGAGGACTAAATCAGGATTCCTGCGGAAGAGTCGGCACTCGAGGAAGACGCCATCATCGGTGTAAATGATGGAGAGAGCGCTGCAAGGTGCGTCGCTCGAAGCGACTGTCGGACAACTCACTACTGGGAGGTTGAGATCCGCTGCCACTGCCCGGGCCGTATCAATCGCCTTGCCTCCGCCCGCGCCGACAATAACTCTGGCTTGCTGCCGACAGGCCTCCGCCTTCACGCGCTCGATCTCGGCGATTGAGCATTCTCCTCCGAAATGAGTGACTTGATAGGCAAGCCCAGCCTCAGGGAGTGTCTGTGCCCAGGTTTCGGAAAGGAATGTAACGGCTGACCTGCTGGCAACGATCAACGCGGGTCCAACCAAGCCGAGAGCAACCATTTCCTGTCCGAGGAAGTGGGTGGCGTTCTTACCCTGGGTATAACGACTTGGCGAACAGAACACACTCAGCATCGCAACACCTCCCAGATGAAGTTAACTTTATGCCAAAACCACCTTTTCAGGTCAGGTTTTCCCGAGATTCGTCATTCCGAGCTCCTCCTGGAATCCGCAGATAGTCGATACCCGCTATCGCCCGCAAACGAAAACCGGAAACCAGCTTATTTTCGCCGACTTTTCCGACACCTCCCCGTCCCCGTCTACTTGCTTTCCCCGAATATTTGACTGCCAGGGCGAGGCAATCACCTCTCCCCCTCGCATGCCAGACCCTTCGCGAATTCCTCAGACCCTCAAAACTTGGGTCTGTGCCAGCCCGCCGGATGGCACTGTGCTAGCCCCGGCATGGTTTCCGTGCGTGGGTTCGTAGTGTCGCGCCCTGCATAAGACCCACGCACAAGACCCGTGCTGTGGCTACCAAGTTTTGCAGTGTTCACGGCAGAGACGCTGTGATCTTGTTAATCTCCTCCTCGCTGAAGAGCCGGTGGGTTTGGGTACGCACATTGCCGAGCCTGGCAATGGCCAGCGCCATCTGCGCGACTTTCTCATCATTGGGGGCCGTCAGGATGAACAGGGTGTCATACTCACTCCCCAGGATGGCGTAGAAGGTTTTCAGTTCCCCTCCCATCTGGTGAATGGTCTTCCTTGCGTCCTCGACCCGTGTCCCAAGCTGTTTGATCTTTTCGATCCCCTCTTGGGTGAAAGTGAACAACATCAAGTACGTAGCCATGTTCGCCTCCTTTTCCAAATCCAGTAATTTGCCGCTGATCAGGCCTAACGTTCAGCAGCGCGCACTTCGTGAAACCCTAATTCTCGATCGGTTCTGCCGTCCATTCTCCTGCATCGATGGTGCTGTCGTTAATCCCTTCCGTTACAGGTAGTATCCGGTTCCGACCACCCATCCGAAGGGTTCGAACAACTGAACATATCCTCTCTTTGGAAGAGGCGTGGTTTGGCTTTCCTTCGGGAACCAGTAATCGACATATCCGCCTCCGCCCCTCGCCTTTGCGATGAATTCTTTCACAATGAACTTGCCTTTGTAATCCTTAAACTCAAGCCTGTTTTTTCCTTCGACATCTGTCCGCCCATACAGAACCACATTGGCGCCTTCTGTCGTGTCCGCCCAGAAATACCCTTCTTTGCCGTATCGAAGGCCACGTAGGAGGTCCGCGCCGAGCTGCTTTGCCTGCTCAAGTGTTAATTCACCGTTTTGATGTTTTGAGTAGACCGTTTGCAGCATACTGATGGCTGTTTCGACCTGGCTTTTGATCATCAGGTCCTGTGCCGCCGAGCTTTTTCTTGTTGTTGACTGACCAAGGGCGGTCTGGCTGAAAACTATTGTCATCGACAAAATCAAAAACATCCCCGCCACAATTCTTTTCATGTTCCCCTCCCCTCTCGCGACATTTTTACGTAACCATTCAATCTGAGATGGTCGTCTCGGGCGCGCCCTGAAGCGATGTTCAGCGGCGACCCGGCCGTCGCACGTCACGCCTTCTGGGAAATCGCAAACCTTACAGACCGGGGTCTGCGCCAGGCACAAATCATGATTCAATACCCTCGCAAGGCTTTACGTGGGCTCTTTCAAGTTACTGTTGTCCATGTCTCGGTAAACCTTCCACGAGCCGTCCGGCTGCCGTTTCAGGATTACAAGGTATT
>JAKASH010000175.1 GCA_021828225.1 Acidobacteriota bacterium
ACAGTTGGGGATGAACCGCACGACGTTTCGCAACGCGTCAGGATTGCCTAACCCATGGCAAAAAACCACTGCCCGCGACATGGCAACGTTGGCGCTGGCGATTATGCACACTTATCCTCAGTACTATCATTACTTCGGGGTAAATAGCTTCGATTTTCGTGGCAAGATGGTTTACGGCTTCGATTATTTATTGGGCCGATGCCCGGGCGTCGACGGCATGAAGACAGGCTATACCTATGCTTCTGGATTCAATATTGTGACCTCTGCAGTTCGCGACGGCCGGCGGCTATTGGGCGTGGTGATGGGCGGGTCAACGGCTTTCTCACGCGACCGGCTTATGGAGGCACTTCTCAACCGAGGCTTCTCACTCGCCCAACCCAGGATTCTCACTGCCGCTTCACGAAGGGCGGTCGGGACTGGCCCAGATGCCGCCAAGTATGTGAAGGTATCCGAAGTTGCCACGGAAGAAAATCATGTGTCGCGCCCCGACTTTGATTGGCTGGTCCAGGTCGGAGGGAATTTCCGCAGCCCGTATCAAGTGAGGCGCGTGCTCAATAGCGCCCTTCATACGGCTCCCGAGAACCTGAAAAGCGCAAAGCCGCTGGTGGTCAAGCTGCGCGGCGGATGGTATCTTGCCAGGTTTTCAAACATGACCGAGGGAGTCGCGCAGGGAACCTGCCAGGTGCTCCACGACAGAAGATATACTTGCAGCGTCATGCGCGACCCGTCATCCAGGTAACGGGCTTGCCTCGGAGAAACGGTAATCCCCGCTTCCTCTTTGTCCGGAGCTTCATGCCTACGTTATTACCTCATGTACTTAAGGCTCTCGAATGCACAGGCGCGAAAGCCTGCGGGGAAGCCAAAAACCTCCAGCCACAGATGCTTTCAGATTTCGAGTGGGCAGGTTGCTGATCCTCCATCAATCCGGCGAAGAAACCTACTACTGAAAACAACCAACAGCTTGGACGGGTAGGAATGGACTTCAGGCAGTCAGCCGAATCGCTCGGGTGGCACAGGAAGGTTCAAAGAGTTGCAGGCTGGGAACGTTTCTACGCAAACATTCAGATCTTGAGCCACCGGCGCAAGGAAATGACAGAAGCCGCCGACATCTCCGGTCACATCGACAACTCTGCAGCGGGAGATTCCGGCAACAGGAACAGACTTTCTTCAAACCTCAAAAGCCATCTGCGCCTGGGGCGTTCGAGTGGAAAGTGCGCATCATGCTCCATCCGGAACGCGCCGGCTGAATTGCCCGGGATCGTCACTGCGGGCGGAATCAACCGGCTGCGAGCGGGTGGACAATTTGTGCTTATGCCTCGACGGCGGCTCCGGTTAATTCCCTGACGATATTGCCGACAAAGGCTTTCGCGTCGCCAAAGAGCATCAGGGTCTTATCCATGTAATAGAGGCTGTTGTCGATGCCAGCAAAGCCGGGATTCAGGCTCCGCTTGATTACCATGACTGTCCGGGCATTATCAACTTCGATGATGGGCATGCCGTAGATCGGGCTGCCCTGATCAGTCTTTGCGGCCGGGTTTGTGACGTCGTTCGCACCGATGATCAGCGCCACATCGGTCTGGGGCATTTCGCTGTTGGCGCTCTCCATATCGACCAGCCGATCATAGGGAACGTCAGCTTCAGCGAGCAGCACATTCATGTGTCCAGGCATGCGTCCGGCGACCGGGTGGATGCCAAACTTCACGTCCACACCCTTCTTGCTGAGCGCGTCGTAGAGTTCTCTCACCTTGTGCTGAGCTTGGGCAACCGCCATTCCGTAACCGGGGACAACCAGGACGGTGTTTGCCGCACCCAGGATGGCCGCAGCTTCTTCCGGCGTGGCGCTATGCACAACCCGCTCTTCCTTTTCGCCGGCGGCAGCAACCTGGAGCTGGCCGAATGCCCCGAAAATGACGTTCGTGAAGGACCGATTCATGGCCTTGCACATGATCACCGCCAGGATGAAGCCGGAAGAACCATCGAGCGCTCCGGCTACAACCAAGACCTTCGAGTTGAGCACAAAGCCGAGCAGGGCAGCCGTAAGACCGACGTAAGAGTTCAGGAGGGCAATGACCGTCGGCATGTCAGCCCCGCCTATCGGCGTCACCAGTAACACGCCGAAAAGCAGCGAAATAATCACCATAGCGGGGAAAAACAAGGGAGCGGTGGGGTTGAAAATGAGAACCAGTGCTGCCAAAACAGCCGCACCCAGCACTGACAGGCTGACCAAATTCTGCCCCTTGTAGACAATCGGCCGCTGCGGCAGTACCTCCTGCAACTTGCCAGCCGCAATCAAACTGCCCGTAAAACTGAGCGAACCGATTATGACTTCGAGCGCGATTTCCGTCATCTCAAACTTCGTGATGTGCGGGATGCGCATGTAGTACTCTGAAATCCCGATCAAGGCCGCAGCCAGCGCACCGAAGGCGTGGCTCATGGCGGTTCGCTGGGGGACGGCCGTCATGTGGACCAAGCCCAGCGGGATGCCGATCATCGTGCCAACCAGCAACGCGATGAAGATCCACTTAAATTGGACAAGCTCGGGATTAAAAAAGGTGGTGACCACGGCCATCGCCGCGCCGATCTCACCTACCAGCACTCCGCGCCGGGCGCTGGCGGGTGAACTCAGCCACTTCAGCGACAGAATAAAAAAAGCGATGGCGATAATGTACGAGAAGTCGGTGAGGTATTGCGTTGTGATTGGATTCATTGTTTTTTGCGCCCACTAAGTTTGAACATCCGCAGCATGCGGTCGGTAATAAGGAAGCCCCCGACCATGTTGCTGAAGGCGGCGGCAACCGCTACCGCTCCGAGAATGGCGGAAAGCGCTGTTCCATGTCGTCCGGCAATGATGATGGCAGCAACCACCACAATCGCGTCCAGCGCATTGGTCAAAGCCATCAACGGCGTGTGCAGCAGCGGCGAGACCCGACGGATTACTTCGAATCCGAGAAATCCCGCCAGCACAAAAACGTACAAGTTTGAAACAAAGCCTGCTGGCAAGTTACCCTCCTTTAACTAAGCGTTTGTTGATGCAAACGGCAGGAACAGCTCTCGCGAGCTGCCAGGCAGTTTGCAGCCTTCACTGAGCACTCTTCTGAGCAACCTGACTTGGTAAAGAGAAAAATTCGCGTACGCGACCGTGAACCACTTCCCCGCCTCGCGTAATAAGCGTCTCCCGTGTGATCTCGTCCTCCAGGTTGAGTTCCGGCTTCCCCCCTTTGAACAAATGGGTAAGGAAAGCGCTGATATTCCGTGCGTACATCTGGCTCGCGTGATAAGGGACGCTGCTGGCCAGGTTAATGTAACCGACGATGCTCACATTATGTTTAACGACAATCCGGCTGGCCTCGGTCAGTTCACAGTTCCCGCCGCGCTCGGCGGCAAGATCCACAATCACAGAGCCCGGCGCCATTCCCTTCACCATTTCTTCAGTCACCAGTATCGGCGGCTTCTTACCGGGGATCACGGCCGTAGTAATCACAACGTCGCTTTCTCCTACTACCCTTCCGAGCAGCTCCCTCTGGCGCTGGTAGAAGGTCTCGTCCTGTGCCCGTGCGTAGCCGCGCGAATCCTGGGCATCCTTGGCCTCAATGGCCAACTCGACAAAACGGCCTCCGAGACTCTGCACCTGCTCCTTTACCGCAGGACGCACGTCATAAGCCGAAGCGACGGCACCCAGTCTGCGCGCGGTGGCAATGGCCTGGAGTCCCGCAACCCCCGCACCAATGATGAAGATGCGGGCGGGTGTGATGGTTCCCGCCGCGGTGGTCAACATGGGACACAGCCTGGGCAGAGTGTCGGCGGCAAGCAGAACCGACTTGTAGCCGCAGATCGTCGACATGGAAGAAAGAGCGTCCATGCTCTGTGCCCGGGTGATTCTGGGCATGAATTCCACACTGAATGAAGAGACGCCCTTCGAGGCAATATCCTGAAGGGTCTCCAGCGATCCCAGGGGACGGAGGAAACCGACAAGAAATTGATCACGGCGGTAGAGCGCAACATCGTCCTTCCCGGTCTTGTCGTTTGAACCATAGCAGAGTACCTGCACAATAATGTCGGCGGTCTTGAAAACCTCTGCGCGATTCGCAAGGATCTTTCCGCCCTTGTCCGTGAAATCCTTGTCCAGATATCCGGCGCTGACTCCCGCTCCGGCTTCAATGGCAACTTCAAACCCCGCCTTCGTCAGGGAGGGAATAACGGCGGGCACCATGGCCACACGCCTCTCCCCAGGAAAGCTCTCCTTGGGAATACCTATGATCATGACAACTCCTCTCTCCTTTTGCCCTATCCCAGCTTACGTCCGGAATACATCCGCCTTTGTTCCAGCGAATCCGAGTTAACTCACCCAGTTGATCTCACCAATCAGCTCAGGGCAAGAATTTTCCACTTTTTTTCTCTTGAACGGTGTGATGCCCGTCACACCAATTCGTGATAAACCACACACTTCGCTTCGATCTCGACTCCTGCATCTTAGGCTACACCTTCAATGAACCCCTTATTTGACCATAAAATGGCTTCGATCAAAAGACTAAGAAAAAAATTCAGGTTTCTGTCTTAGAAAAGCCTTAAATTTGTCAGGGCACCGACCTCGTAGATTCAGTTGGGTTGCCGACTCGTGGCAAAATAGATCGGCGTGAATCCAGATACCGGCTCCTCAAGGCCTCTGAGGGTCAAGCGGCACCGCCGAATGCCCGTTGGGGCTGCTAGACTCTCCACTTGCCGGACAGCGAGTTCGTCGTGAACGTTGGAGAGCAAACGGAGAAGGCAGCCAACCTTCTGTTCTTTCATCCTCAGGATGGTATGATTTCCTGGCTCTTGGACCTTCGCGGAAGGTCTCGATAGAAAAGTGGAATGGGAGTTCGTGTAATGACGGATTGGGGCCCTCGCCACTGGCCGGGAGTGGAAACGGAACCCGCTTACGGCAAGCGTTAGTGCCATAAATCGGAATCTGCGAGCCTTCTCACGCCAGTGGGCGGCGTTGCAAAAAGCTTAAAGGCAAAAACTCATGCGCATTTTTTACGGCTGGTGGATTGTCGTTGCGGCCTTCTTGAACCTCTTTTTTGCGGTCGGGATCATCTTTTACGGCCTGCCCGTTTTTTACCCTGAACTGGTGAAGAACCTGGGCTTCTCGCGGAGCCAGGTGACAGAAGGCACTCTGATCGGCTTTCTGATTGTGGCGCCTTTCGTGGGCTATCTCGGCTCATTGATTGACCGGCGCGGCGCACGGTCTGTCATCCGCTTCGGGCTGATGTTCGTCGGCGTCCCACTGATCCTGATGGGTTGGATGGCGCACCTCTGGCAGTATTATCTGCTTTCCATTGCAGAGGTTTTTGGCTACGTCCTGACGGGACCCATTCCCAACCAGGTGCTCATTGCCCGTTGGTTCCGGGCGGCGCGCGGGCGGGCGATGGGCTATGCCTATCTGGGGCTAGGGGTGGGCGGCGCGGTTTCTCCCATCTTCATTCACTTCCTTATCGAGCATTACGGCTGGCGGCGGGCCTTTGAGGCTGTCGGAATTCTTATCCTGGCGGTGCTTCTCCCTGTTGCCCAGTGGGTCACAAGGTCCGCTCCGGCAGATATGGGACTGTCGCCCGATGGCGCAGAGAGCGCCGCTGGTAATCTCGCCGGGAACGAAGTTGCGTTCGAACTTCGCCATGTGGTGCGCTCCGCCAACTTCTGGCTGATCCTTCTGGGCAGCACGCTGGTGATCGGAGCCATCGGCACGGTCATCCAGCAATTCGTTCTTTTCCTGCAGGACCAGAAATATACGCTCGGCCAGGCCTCGGTGCTTTCGAGCGGCTTGCTGTTCGCCGGGCTGGCCGGGCGCGTGATCGTCGGCTATCTGGCTGACCGCTTTCAGAAGAAAAACGTGATGGCGAGTTTCTACCTGATTCTGGCGCTGGCGATTCCCCTGCTCTTTCTTGCCCGCTATCCCACAGCCGCCTGGACGTTCGCGATGGTCTTCGGCTTTGCCATGGGCGCAGACTACATGCTGATTCCGCTGGTCACCGCGGAGTGTTTCGGCCTGGCCACCCTGGGCAAGCTGCTGGCCATCATCATCATGGCCAACTCGCTGGGCCAGTGGCTCGGCCCCTGGATGGCGGGAAGGATCTTCGACGCCACGCACCGCTATAACATTGCCTGGGTCGTCATCACCGTCGGAGGCGTACTCGGCGCTTACCTGATCTATTCCATCAATGTCAGCCGCGAAAAAGCTAAAGGCGGGCCCGTGGACATGACAATCGCATGACCCGACGTTCCGCAAGACGGACCAGCGGTACGAATCGTGCGCGATGACAGCTACCAGCGTGAAAATCCGTAGAGTTTTTCGCTGCGAACCACCGTTCAGGAAGCCGGTTCCTCCGCTACTGCAGTCCCAAATTCAACCTTGTAGACTTCGACCAGGACGACCAGGATGCTGAAAAGAAAGGGACCCAGCACCACGCCCAGGAACCCAAAAACGCCGAGGCCGCCGATGATGCTGACGAATACCCAGAGAG
>JAKASH010000176.1 GCA_021828225.1 Acidobacteriota bacterium
GGCGCTGATGCATCGGATAGTCCAAGGCTGACCCTCGTCGTCATAGACCCTGAAGTCGAATGGGATTCTGCGGGGGAAATCCGCAAACGACTTGCAGAATGGACGCGGGTGAAGGGCGGTTCGCCACGGTTTTATCCGGCTGCCCTGGCCTGGCTGGTTCGGAGGCCAGGCAGGGCGCTCCGAGAAAAGGCGGAATTGCTCCTGGCGTGGAAGCGCGTCGCGGAAGAGATGGCCTCCGGCGTTCTCGGCGCGGAATTTGACGCCTCCGACCGCAACGAGATTTCAGTGCGCACAAAAGAGGCAGACGAGGCGTTGCGCGACGAAGTCTGGGCGAGTTACAGGCATTTGGTGGTACTCGATTCACTCGGTGCCGGAGGTGTTCGCGAGATCGATCTTGGGGCAGGCCACTCAAGCGCATCGGCCAGCTTAACGAGCCACGTCATAAGCGCTCTGCGGGCGGAGGGCCTGCTCAACGAGAGCGTTGGGGTGGGCTATATTGAACGGAATTGGCCGCCCGCACTGAAAGAATCCGGCGCTTGGCCGCTAAAGGGGCTTCGGCAGGCATTTCTCGATGGAACGCTCACGCGGCTGGTTGATCCTGAAGAAGTCCTGCGGCGGCAGATTGTCGCCTTTATAGACAAAAACGAATTTGGAATCGGCTCCGGTCCGAAGGACGGAGGGTATCAACGTGTCTGGTGGAAAGAGGGAATCGGCGCCGAAGAGATTCTCTTTGATGACAAGACTTTTCTACTCACCCGAGAGCGAGCTTCTTCGCTGAAAGAGGCTCCTGTAGCTTCGGTCGCGGAGCCTGAGCACAAGGCAGAACAACCGGAGCTTGTGCTCGAGCCGGCTGAGCCGATTGAGCAAGCTCCGAGTTCAGCAGCGATTCGGCTTTCATTGAGAGGGACGATACCACCGGAACAATGGAATCGGCTTGGGACCAAACTGCTGCCAAAACTCCGTGGGATGGGAAGTGAATTGTCGTTGGGCCTTGACGCGTCTCTTCTGGTGAGGGCTGATGACATTCGCGCTGCTGAGGCAGAGGTGCGCCAGGTGTTGCGGGACCTGGGGCTAGAGGGTTTGGTCCAAATTGAAAAAGGCGGATAGCAAGAGACCGATCGCGCTCGGTCCGGGCCGACGGTGAGCATGGTGGCGGAATGCCCGCCGAGCTCGTTGGAGGCGACGCTGGCAAAATCGCCGAAGAAGTCATCCAGCACCTTTCGGTGCTCCCCAGCGCGAAGGTCGAGGTCACACTTGATATCTCGGCCGAGGCGCCGGAAGGTGTTCCAGAAAACGTGGTGCGCACGGTCGCGGAAAATCGCCGCACTCTCCGTCTCCGCACCCACGGCTTCGAAGAAAAGTGAAATCCCTGGCACTCCAATGCCGTACATCGAGCTTGTTGGGTTGTTTTTCGCGACGCGGTAAGGAGCCAGGACACTGCCTGCCACGGAGGTGAACCATTAACGCAGAAAGGACTTCTGCGCAATCGGCGCGTGTGGCTTCGTAGGAACCGCTATGGGACCAAAGTCTTTTGGCAGGGAGCCAAGCGCCGTAAGATGATGCTTGCTCGATTCCGTAACGGAACCAACTCTTCGGGCGCAACATGGCAAGCGTGCAGCGTAAAACTTCGGTCGTGGGAAGCCACGTGGCGTGGTACCACCATCAGTTTGAGCTTGCCCAGGGCGGCGTCGCTGGCGCTCAACTTCTCACCGTACAAGGACTGGCGGAGAGGCTGGCTGGCGGTTTCTGGCGGGGCATGGACCGTGACGAATTCCTATACGCCTCAACCGAAGCCCTCCAATCCCAGAAACAACGGCTCGGACCGCTGCGGGAACTAGCAGATTTGCCCGGCATGGGCAGAGCGCTATGCGAAACACTCAGTATGGTCTGGGAGGGCGGGCTTGATTTGTCTCGGCATGTAGTGGATCCACGGTGTGCGGATCTTCATCGGCTGGAACGGGCCGTCATTTCGTGTTTGCCTCGAAGTGCTCTGCCTCCGGCAAATCTCGTTGCTCAGGCGATTGCACGCCTTGATCTCGCAGTTCCCCTTCTTGGCTCCGTTCGTGTCAAGGGCGTATATGCGATCGGGCGTTGCTGGCGTCCGTTGTTTGCCGCTCTGGCAGAGCGCATCCCCGTTACGTGGGAGGTATTCGGCGATCTGGACAATTGGCTCAGGGACACACGGATCAGTGTGACCCCAGTCGCCACCAGAGCGCCAGTTCCAAGCGCCGTCACTTGTGCAACTCCGGCTCACGAAATGATTGAGGCGCTACGTTGGGCGCGGCAACTGATCGTCAGCGGTCGCGCCAGGCCCCAGGAGATCACCATCACATCTGCCTCGGTCGACGCATTCGATGATTATCTGCGAACTCTCGGCGCAGAATGCGACGCTCCGTTGTTTTTCGCTCAAGGGCATATGGCCCTAAGCAATCATGCAGGACAGCAAGCTGCCGCGCTCGCCGAGCTGCTTCTTCGCGGGATCAGCCAGGACCGCGTCCTTCGGGCGGTTCGCTTTCTTGGTCCTGAAAATACTGAACTCAAAGGGCTGCCGGAAGGTTGGGATCGGATGCTCAATCCGTCGGCGCCCCTGTTGCGTCTTGAACATTGGGATTACGAAGTGGAGAGGGTCAGAAGTGAAAAACAAGTGGACTTGCGCCCAACGTTATTGGCTTTTGTGAGGGACGTTGACCGCGGACTCCCACGAGCCGAGGAAGTTGGAGAGCGCTGGCTCCGGGGAATCGCAAGGCAAATCTGGAGACGGGCACTTGCCGAGGGACCGCCATCGGCGCTGGCCACGACGCTGGAACGCGTTCGTGTCACCGACGAGGCCGAAGCAGCTGCTTCTATCCTTTGGGGCCCAGCTGCAGTCGCTTGCACGGTTCCCAGACGATTCGTTCGCTTCGTTGGCCTGAGCAGCCGCGGGTGGCCACGGACCATTCAGGATGACCCTCTGCTTCCTGAACACATTTTGGGACATCGTCTCGCGGAATACACAATTCCACAACTGGATCGCCTGCATTTCGAGATTCTCAGAGATCAGGCGGATGAAGTGGTCTTCAGCCGAAGTCGCCGGGACAGAGAAGGTCGTCTCCTGGGCGCCAGCCCGCTGTTCCCTGGCGATTTAGCGGTTGAGCATCTCAGCCAATCGCGCACCCCAGCGCATGCGTTCAGTCCGAGCGACCGTTTGCTCGCTCGTCGGCACGAGTTCGCTCAATTGAACACTGCGCGATCAGTCTCGTTGTGGATGCAGGATCATAATCGCTCGGGGATCACTGCCCACGACGGCCTCGTGCGGGCCCATCACCCGGTGATTTTGGCGGCGATCAGTCAACCACAGTCAACGACCTCTCTAAAGCTGCTCCTAAGAAATCCGCTCGGATTCGTCTGGAGGTATGCGCTTCATTGGCAAGAGCCGGAAGATCTTGAGGGAGAGGAGCCGCTTTTCTTTGATCTACTCGATCTCGGTAATTTCGCACATGAAATTTTGGAACGAGCGGTTCGCCAACTGGAAAGCGATGGCGGCCTGTTTCAAGCGTCAGATCAAAGAATCGCTGAAGTCATTGGCGGTGTTTGCGAGATGACAGCCCGCCAATGGGAATCTGAACAGCCGGTACCACCCACTCTGATCTGGGCAGCCATCAGAGACGAAGCTCGTGGCCTAGCCTTGCGTGCTCTGACGCAAGATCATGTAATTGAGGTGGGCATGAGGTCGTTTGTGGAGGTTCCTTTTGGAGATCCGTTGGTGGACGCAGGAACGGGATATCCCTGGGACGCCACAAAGCCGGTTGGGCTCCCAGGCATGGAATTGAGAATTCTAGGGAGGATCGACCGGCTGGATTTGAGGGAGGATCACAGCCTGGCACGCGTGACGGATTACAAGGTGACCAGCGCGACACCAGCAACCGACACCGGTCTGAACGGAGGCAGGGAACTTCAGCGAGCAGTCTACGGGTTCGTGGTCAAAGCTCTGTTGCCTGAAGTCAAGAACGTGGAGGCCGCTCTTCTTTACCCTCGGGACGGCACACGTTTCGTACTCCAGAATTTGCCGGAAGTAATGGAAACCATGATTCGATATCTCAGCCTTGCAACTGAACTCTTGAAGCAGGGTTACGCCCTCCCGGGTGTCGGCATGGAAGACGAATACGAAGGAATGCGTTTCGCTTTGCCCGCCAATTGTGACGCGTTTTATCTCCCGCGAAAGCTTCAGGCACGCAACGAATACCTGAAAGAGATTCTTTCCCTATGGAACGACTGACTACTGACATCCCGGACCGATCAGCGCGTCTGCGTGTCCTCACGGACCTGAACTCGACGCTGCTGGTCGAGGCCGGCGCGGGGACCGGGAAAACTGCCCTGATGGCAGGACGGGTGGCGATGTTGTTGGCGTCGGGGATACACCCACGTGAAGTGGTCGCCGTCACATTCACGGAAGCTGCAGCAAGCGAGCTGCTTGTCCGCATCACTGAATACGTGGAGAGGCTCCTTGATGGTAAAATTCCCGAGGAGTTGAAAATCGCCTTTGAAAGCGGCTTGTCGACAAGCCAAATTGAATGCCTGAGGCACGCAGCCGAATCACTCGACGAACTCACCTGTTCAACCATTCACAGTCTTGCCCAGCAGATTACGCGGCCCTATCCAGTTGAGGCATCGCTCGATCCCGGTGCTGTGGTCATGGATCCGACCCAGGCTACGGTCTCTTGGGAACGGCTCTTTGAGCAGTGGTTGCGCCAGAGGCTCCACGATGGCCCTGTCGAGGATCCTGTTGCTTGGCTGCTTATTGTGGAGGGTGAGCGCGGCCGAAGGTTCGTCGAGCAAATAGCAACGGCTCTGCAGGAACGCCGCAGCGCAGGAGGCGTGCAGCGGGATCTGAATGTCGATCTCGTGACGAATTTCAAAGCGGCCGTCGAAGGGTTCCAGGGAACCGTGCGCCGCGCTGCGCAACATGGCCTCACCGAGCAGACGAGTTCACAGTACGCAGACGAATTGGGGCAATTGGCGGCCGCCTATGACCTGGCCCCCGACCGGTCGATTGCCTTTCCTGACCTGTGGCGGCTGTGTCAACCGCAGCGCTTCGTTAAACCGGCGGCCAGCATTTTTACGAAAGCCGGTAGTCTACGAAAA
Source organism: Acidobacteriota bacterium (assembly GCA_021828225.1). The sequence continues at coordinate 5,122 of JAKASH010000176.1, forward strand.
TACCGCGGACTGAAAGGGGCGTGGCAATCGGCGGCGAAAACAGCGGGAAAGGCCAAAGCACTGGGAGACAGGTTCAACGAAGAGGCCGCAGGCGTCTATACCTGTGTAGAGGAAACCCTCGAGGCGCTTCTGAGTGCCCTGGCGGATATGGCTTTATCGCGGATCGTAGCTGCCATCGAATACTTCCGCGACTTCTATCAAGACCAGAAACGCGGCAGTGCAGTCCTCGATTTCGACGATTTGCTTGTCAACGCACGAAACTTGCTCCGCAAATCTCGCGAAGTCCGTGAAACACTGTCGAGGCGCTATCAGCACGTCCTGGTCGACGAATTTCAGGATACGGATCCCATTCAAGCAGAAATTCTTTTCCTGCTATCTGCGGAAGGGTCGGCGGAAGGATCCTGGTGGGAGTTGAGGCTGCGACCCGGACAGTTGTTCCTGGTCGGCGACCCCAAGCAGTCCATCTACCGCTTTCGCCGGGCAGACATCGCCATCTATCAAAAGGTGAGGGATGCATTTTTGGCTCAATTCCCCGACAGCAAAGTGGAAATCACCGCGAATTTCCGGTCTCAGCGGCCCATCCTCGACTTCGTGAATACGCGATTCGCAGAACCTTTTGCCGACATCGGGTTCGCTCCGCTCTGTTGCACCGTTGAAGGCCCACATCACGCATACCCAATCGTTGCCAAAATCGGGGTTGAATATTCCCCCGAGGCGGGAAAGGAGGACCGACGACGTGCAGAGGCCGTCCAGGTCGCTAATTTTTGCCGGAGCTTGCTTGGTGAGTTTCCAGTCCGGAACGGTACAACGCTTGAACCCTGCCACCCGAAGGACATTGCTTTGCTGGCACCGAGCGGGACGGAGCTATGGGCTTACGAGCAGGCGCTTGAGGACCTCGGCATTCCGCTTTCCACACAAGCAGGAAAAGGACTCTTTTGGCGGCAGGAGATTCAGGACCTGATTGCGGTCACGCGAGTCCTGTCAAACCGGCGGGATTCTCTTGCGCTTGGAGCTTTGCTGCGAGGACCCCTGGTTGGGTTGACCGAAGAGGAGTTGCTCGACATCGTGGCAGAATTGCCCCGTAATCCCGAGACGCAAGAGTTTGCGTTCCTTACGATTAATACCGATCCTGCGCGGATAACCCACCAGGTGGCTCGTGAGACGCTTGTGATCTTGCGCGAGCTGGTCCGCAGCGCCTACAACACAACTCCATTCGATATCCTAAGCGCGGCTATCGAACGGTTGAAGGTCCGGCCGATGCTCAAGTTGCGTCATCCCCACCATCCAGAACGGGCACTTGCAAATGTGGATCTCTTTCTCGAACTGTCGCGGCAGTACAGCGTACGCGGACTCCGC
>JAKASH010000177.1 GCA_021828225.1 Acidobacteriota bacterium
TTCCCAGCGCGGCAGGGCCGCAACCAAGAGAACCACGGATCACACGGATGTACACGTATTTTTTGGACGGAGGCAGGAACCACGAAAATCACGAAGCCACGAAGAAAGGGGGCGGGCTGGGCTTGTTTGGAAAGTGGTGCGCCCTGCGCGGAAGCGGGGCAGGGACCAGCCGACGCGGGCGTCGGCTCTACGTGGCGCCGGGGGCGAGGCAGCTGACGGGGGCGTCGGCTCTGGCCGCGGCCAAGAGCACCACGGACTCTTACCTTTCCAACGTACAATCACACGGATCTACAGCGATTTGTAACCGCGAAATACACGAGATACGCGAAAGGGATTTTGGGAGGCGCTGCGGCCTTCGTTCTTCCGTTGTTCCCTGCTTCGCCCGGCGTTAGAATTTCCAGCATGGCATCGTCGGACCTGACCTTCATCACGAACGAACCGGGCGGGACGTTGCGGCAGCGTTTCGCGGATCTGTTGGCCGCCGACACCAGCCGGTTCGACTGCCTGGTGGGTTATTTCTTCATCAGCGGCTTCCACAAGCTGTACCCGAGTCTCGAAAAGGTCGAAAAGATCCGCATTCTGGTGGGCCTACGCACCGACCGCAGTGTCTGGGAGCTCCTGCGGGACGCCAGGGAACCACCAGGCGTACTGCCGCCATCCCACGCGACCGTCCGGGAACACGTGCCTAAAGATATGCTCCAGGAATTCGACACAGCCCCCTATACCGCTGAAGTGGAGGCCGGCGTCGGGAAATTTACCGAGTGGATCCGCTCCGGCAAGCTGGAAATAAAAGCCCACCCCTCCGAAAGCCTGCACGCCAAGTTGTACATCATGACCTTCCGCGAAGGTGACCGGGACGCTGGCCGGGTCATCACCGGCTCGAGCAATCTCACGGAATCAGGCCTGGCGGAAAACCTTGAGTTCAACGTTGAACTGAAGAACCGTTCGGATTACGACTTCGCCATGGGCAAATTTAACGAACTCTGGGCGGCCGCGGTGGACGTTTCCAGGCCCTGCGCGGACGCCATACTCCAGCAATCCCCCTATGCGCCCTTCACGCCTCGCGAGCTTTACCTGAAATTCCTCTACGAGTATTTCCGCGGCGAACTCAATCGTCCCGCGGACTTGGACGATCTCGGCGTTCCGAGGGGATTCAAGCGGCTCCAATACCAGGAAGAGGCTGTACTGACCGCGCGGAAAATCCTCGAGGAATACGGCGGCGTGTTCCTCTCCGACGTGGTCGGCCTGGGCAAAACCTACATGGCCGCGATGCTCGCCCAGCACCTCGATGGACGTTCGCTGGTTCTCGCTCCACCGCACCTTTTGGACGCTGATAATCCCGGCTCCTGGCGCAATGTTTTTGGCGATTTCGGCGTCCGGCAGTCCGAATTTGAATCCATCGGCATGCTGGGCGCACTCCTGCGGCGCGACTTGGCGAAATACAAGAACGTCTTTATCGATGAGTCGCATCGTTTCCGCACCGAAACCAGCCAGACCTATGAAACGCTCGCCCAAATCTGCCGAGGCAAGCGCGTGATTCTGGTTTCCGCCACTCCGCTCAACAACACGCCGGCGGACGTTCTCAGCCAGGTCAAACTTTTCCAGAACGGCGCCAGCAGCACGATCCCTGGCGTCCGCAATCTGAATGCGTTCTTCGCCAAGCTGCAGAGCAAGCTCAGGGGTCTGGACCGCCAGCACCATCGCGAGGCCTATTTGAGCGCCGTTCAGGCCAATGCGAGAGCCACCCGTGAAAGCGTTCTGAAATACCTGATGGTGCGCCGCACCCGTACCGAAATCACCAAATACTACGGCGAAGATCTCCGGCTGCAGGGCCTGTCGTTTCCCGAAGTGGCCGACCCGAAGCCACTGTACTACCAGCTCAACAGGGACGAAGCCGGGGTCCTCAACCGCACCATCCAATCGCTCACCAGCGACTTTAAATTCGCCCGTTACAAGCCGCTGCTTTATTTCGAGGGCGTGCGCGACGATCACCAGCTGCAAAGCCAGCATAATCTCGCCCGATTCATGAAAACCCTCATGGTCAAGCGGCTCGAAAGCAGCTTTCACGCCTTCCGGCTGACCCTGGGGCGTTTCATCAAGACCTATGAGCGTGTGATCGCCGAATTCAACAAGGGCCATGTCTACATCAGCAAGGGATACATCGACAAGATCTTCGACCTGCTGGAATCGGACGACCCGCAGGCCGTTGAGGACTGGCTCGACGATGGCAAGGCCGAAAAGCTCGACGCCAAGGACTTCAGGCCTGACTTCCGGGCCGATCTGCAAAGCGACCTGGCCGTTCTCCGCTCCATCCATAGCCAGTGGATGGGCGTCAAGCGCGATCCCAAATGGGAATCCTTCCGCGAAATCCTGCGCACCAATGAGCAGCTAAAGCACGGCAAGCTCATCATCTTCACCGAGTCCCGCGAAACGGCCGAATATCTCACCGGCCGCATCGCCGGCGAGGTGGAGAAAAAAGTCCTGCTCTCCACCAGCCGTTCCGATGAAGCGGCCTACCGCCAGGTCACCGATAATTTCGACGCCCGGGCGCTCCATCCAAAAGATGATTACCGCATCCTGGTCGCGACCGAGGTGCTTTCCGAGGGCGTCAATCTCCACCGCTCCAACATCGTGATCAACTACGATATCCCCTGGAATCCCACCCGCCTGATCCAGCGCGTCGGCCGCGTGAACCGTGTGGGGACCGGATTCGACACCATTTATACTTATAACTTCTTTCCGACTGATGAGGGCAACGATCTCATCAGGCTGAAAGAGGCCGCCGAGGCTAAAATCCACGCGTTCATCGAGATGCTGGGTAACGATGCCCGGTTGCTCACCGATGGCGAGGAAATTAAATCGCACGACCTGTTTTCCAGGCTCACCTCCAAAGCCACCCTCACCGGCGAAGATGAACAGGAGGAAACGGAGCTCAAATACCTCAGCGAAATCCGGGAAATCCGTGATAAAGACCCGGAGTTGTTCGCCCGAATCAAACGCCTGCCTAAAAAGGCCCGTTCCACCCGCCTGATCGGCGAAGCCGCCCCCGCCGGCGTGCGGCTACCGGCGCTGCTGACTTATTTCCGCCAGGGTCGGCTTGATAAATTCTACGTCACCGGCCCCGGCGCCCCGGACGCCGCCGAGCTTGATTTCATGTCCGCGGCGCGCGTCCTCAAGCCCGCCGAGGTGAAGGAACCGCTACAGAAAATCGGCGGCGATTTCTACGGCCTGCTCGGCAAGAACAAAGCCGCATTTGAGGCCGCGACGAGCGCCGGGGCCGAGGAAGCCGCCTGCGGGCCGGCCAGCGCGAACGAGGCCTACATTCTCCGGCGGCTTCGCGCCCGTGAAATTCAGGGCTACCGCGGCTTCACCGAAGAAGAAGAGGATGAGGCGTTCATCCAGCAGGTCATCGGGCGCCTGACGGACGGGGCCCTGCCGAGGAACACGACCAGGAAAGTCGCCGGCGCTTTGCGCCAGGAGGCCGAACCGCGCAAGGTGCTGGGCATTCTGCGCCGCGATATACCCGAGCCGCTGCTGCAGCCCACCCGCGCCCAGCAGGCTGCCCGCACCACCAGTCCGCGGGAAGTTATCCTTTCCTCCATGCTGTTGGAGGCGCCATGAACCGTGAGCAGGCCCGCAGCCTCGTGCGGAAAACTTTTACCCAGCCGTTCGACCGCCAGCGGTACGCAGAGTTCATCGGCAACCTTCTCAACCATTTGGATTACTCCAAAGAATTCAACTGCAACCGGCAATACGTAAGGGACGCCTTCAAACCTCATATCAACCGGTACGAACGCCTCGCCACATTCACCACTCCGGACCAGCGAAAGATCGATATCCTGGTCGTCTACTTAGCGGACGATTCCAAGCTCACCCGTGCCCGCACAGCCCTGCGCAACTTCGTCGCCGATTACTTGAAGCAGCGTGGCCGAAAAAACGCCGCTCTCGTGGCCTTCGTCTCGCCATCCGACTCGGCCTGGCGCTTCTCCTATGTCCGGATGGAGTATGCCACCATCGAAAAGCCCTCCGGCGAAATCGATGCCGAGGAGCGCCTCACGCCCGCCCGGCGATTCTCTTACTTGGTCGGGCCGGCCGAAAGCTGTCACACCGCACAAACACGTTTCCTGGCCCTGCTGCAAAACACGCAATCCGACCCATCGCTAGCCCAGATCGAAGAAGCGTTCAGCGTTGAGGCGGTCACCAAGGAATTTTTCGCTCGCTACAAGGATCTCTTCATCGAGCTCAAGGAGGGGTTGGACCGCCTGGTGGCCTCCAATCGAACCATCGCTGACGAGTTCACCGCACGCAAAATCACCACTGCCGATTTTGCCAAGAAGCTCCTGGGGCAGATCGTGTTCCTCTACTTCCTTCAAAAGAAAGGCTGGCTCGGCGTGCCCAAAGCCGGCACCTGGGGCCAAGGACCGCACAATTTCTTGCGCAAGCTCGCCGATGGTGATTACGGCCAGTGGCGCAACTTCTTCAATGACACGCTGGAGCCACTGTTTTACGATACCCTTGCCACCGACCGCGGCCACGAGGCCTGGTGCGACCGCTACGGCTGCCGCATCCCCTTTCTTAACGGCGGCCTGTTTGAACCTCTTGGCGGTTACGATTGGCACAAGACAGAAATATTGCTGCCCAACCGCCTGTTCACCAATACCGACCCGGTGGAGGAAGGCATCACCGGCACCGGCATCCTGGATGTCTTTGACCGTTACAATTTCACCGTCAATGAAGCCGAGCCGCTGGAAAAGGAAGTGGCCATCGACCCGGAAATGCTGGGCAAAGTGTTTGAAAATCTGCTGGAAGTCAAAGAGCGCAAATCCAAAGGCTCGTTTTACACCCCGCGTGAAATTGTCCAATACATGTGCCAGGAAAGCCTGATTAACTATCTCGACACGGCAATCAATGGTGGCACAGACATTCCTGTCCGTAACCCCCCAAACCACCAAGGTGCCCCAGGCATTCCTGTCGGCACACCGGCTCAGGGTGAAACAGGCATTCCTGCCTGCGTTTCAACCAACCAAGGTGAAACAGGCATTCCTGCCTGCGTTTCAGCCAACCAAGGTGGCACAGACATTCCTGGCTGTGTCTCAACCGCGGAAATTCACAAAACCAACCGCAATCTGCCCCATTGGACCAGAGAAGGCTCAGTCTATTGGATCACGTTCCGACTCGCCGATTCCATGCCACAGGAAAAACTCAATGCCTGGCGGGCGGAACGGGAAATCTGGCTCCAACAACACCCCCAGCCGTGGAGTGATGAGGAGTGGAAACAATACGACGAAAGCGTAGGCGAACGCCTGCAATCGTGGCTGGATGCCGGATACGGTTCATGCGCCCTTAGGCGGCCCGATGTCCGGCAAATTGTGCAGGATTGTCTGCTTCGCTTCGACGGCCGGCGGCTGTGGCTCCACGCCGCGGTCATCATGCCCAATCACGTCCATTTGCTTCTCGAACCCGTTGCCGGTAACGAATTGTCTGAACTCCTCAAGGGCATCAAAGGTGCAAGCGCCCGCAAAGCCAACCAAATCCTGGGTAATACCGGGGCTGCCTTTTGGATGGATGAATCATACGACCACATTGTTCGCAGTGAGCGGCAGCGTCAACGCTTTATCCGCTACATAATGGAAAATCCTGTCAAAGCGAAACTGCCCGCCGGCCAGTTTTGGCTCCACCAAGGTGACACAGGCATTCATGCCTGTAAACTAACCCAAGGTGACACAGGCATTCCTGCCTGTATCCCATCAAAAACACCCAACCAGGTACAGGAAACACAGACAGGAATGTCTGTGCTACCACAAACACCACTGACACAGACAGGAATGTCTGTGCTACCACTAACACAGACAGGAATGTCTGTGCCACGTTGTGACATTGAAACGTTCATCCACGAAGGTGACCGCATCGCGGATTATGACGCCGTTAAGGCCAACCATGGCATTGAGCTGCCCGCCGCCATAAAAACCAATGCCCGGCTATTGGATGAAAAACTCGCTGAAATCACCGTCTGCGATCCGGCCATCGGTTCTGGCGCATTTCCCGTCGGCATGATGCAGGAAATCGTGCGTGCCCGTTCCGCGCTTACCCCCTATTTCAACGACAGCCATGAACGCTCCGCGTACCATTTCAAGCGTCACGCCATCCAGAACTGCCTTTATGGCGTGGACATTGATCCCGGCGCAGTGGAAATTGCCAAGCTTCGCTTATGGCTGTCGTTGGTGGTGGATGAAGAGGAAACCAAACGGATCAAACCGCTGCCGAACCTGGACTACAAGGTGGTCGTCGGCAATTCACTGCTGGGAATAGAGAAGACGCTATTCAACGAGAAATTATTCCAGCGGCTGGAGGAATTAAAGCCAAAATATTTCGACGAAACCGACAGCGACAAAAAACGCGAATACCGGCAAGAAATTGACCGGATTATTCACCAGCTCACCAACGGCAACGAAACCTTCGATTTCGAGATATACT
>JAKASH010000178.1:0-5407 GCA_021828225.1 Acidobacteriota bacterium
AGGTTGAGATCGCGTTGAAAGACGGCGAAAGCGCGGTGGAATTGCGGCCGGCAGATCAGACGACTTATCGGTACCGCTATGTTGTCATGCCAATGCGTCTTTAATGGCACCCTCCATCAGCATTTGATTTTGGACAACAATGAGAACAACGATGAGATGCCAAGTTTGTGGAAACGAAGTCGAAGAAGGCAGGAAAGACCGCGCACCGAGTACTGCTTGCGTTGCCGACTTGAGCGGCGACGGCGGAAGAGGCTCAAGTACATTTGGCTGCGCCAGCACGATGCTCACATGCGCGCTCACCACCATGGCAGCCTTCATCGGCGCGGCCGCGTCATCACGGAATTGGTAAGGCAGACCGGATTCCCGCGCTGGTACATCAAGGGGCAAGCACGAAGCCTTGGATTGGCCACGCACCTAGCCCGGATAATTCACGTTTTTCGAGACAAGAAAAGCCTCCGGTGCTATAAACCTGTTGTCAAGGCAGTGTTCGGAGCACCCAAGGAGGCTTTTCTTGTCGGAGAATACCACAACGCAGTGTTTGCTGTTCCCGAATATTTTTTCCAAGCCCGTGGTGGCGGAGTTTGACCATCGGCAGGGCAGTTCCGACGGCGGCGCCATCCTGCTGAAGGCCGCCGACCGGCGTCTGCGATTGACCGAGGCGCTGGCCCAATGTCTGGTGGACCCACGGCAGCCGGGCAAGATCGAACACGAGGGGGAAGAACTGCTGGCGCAGCGCATTTACGGCATCGCCTGTGGTTATGCTGATGCCAATGATGCGGCTCGGCTGGCGCAGGACCCGGTGCACAAGCTGCTGGTGGGGCGCGATCCGGTCGAGGGCGCGGACCTGGCTTCGCAACCAACGCTCTCCCGGTTTGAGAATGCCGTCGACCGGAAGCAGCTTTACCGCATGGGCGAGGCGCTGGCCGACGCCGTGATCGAGCGCCATCGCCGCCGCTTGCACGGCCGGGCCCGGCGCGTCACCCTCGTTTTGGACCCCACCGACGATCCGACCCACGGCGCCCAGCAGCTGACCTTCTTCAATGGCCATTACGATACCTGGTGCTATTTGCCGGTGGTGGGCTTTTTGAGTTTCAACGACGAGCGGGAGCAATACCTGTTCACGGCGGTGCTGCGGCCGGGGAATGCCCCGGCGAAGGCGGGCGCGGTGGGCATTCTGCGTCGCATCCTGGAGCGAGTTCGACGGGCCTTTCCCAAAGCGCGGATCCGGGTGCGGCTGGACGGAGGATTCGCCGATCCGCTTCTGCTGGAGTTCCTCGATGCGCAGCCGGAGGTGGACTACGTCGTGGCGATGGCCAAAAATGCGGTGCTGAACCGCCTGGCCGGACCGCAGATGCAGCCGGCGCGGAAGCTCGCGGCCGAGAGCGGCCAGACCGAGCATCTCTACGGCGAAGGCCGCTACGCCACCAAGAGCTGGCACTGGGAGCGGCGGGTGATCTTCAAGGCCGAGGTCGTGCGGCAGCCGGGGAAGGAAGCGAAAGACAACCCGCGGTTTGTCATCACCAATCTGAAGCAGCGTCCGCAGTGGATTTATGAGCGCGTCTATTGCGAGCGGGGCGAGATGGAGAATCGCATCAAGGGTGCGCCGGGAAGACCGGCGAGGAGCAGGTGGTGCAAGTCCACTGCACTGAAGGAGTAGCGAACCACAGTGGCCCCGAGTCATGCGCAGGCGTCCGTGAGGGCGTCGGCGAAGCGTGGGCAGGGGTACGCACAGGCCAGCCATGGAGCCGCGAAAATGATTCTTGTTCCGAACGCTGACACGGTCTTTGACGTGGAAGGCAATACGAACGGGTGCGACAACGCGAGTGTTCGTTCGGTTCGGCGTGGTCTGAGACCCTGGCATGTGCGCACGCTCCTCGTACGGGAACCGGGAGATCTTGGGTCTGGCCGGAAAGCACCGCCGGTCCGCATCGGGAAGGCGAGGAGCCAAAGCCGATGATGAACGGACTCAAGAAGTCTGACCTCGCCAAAGTAGCTGAGAAGCCGACGAACAAAGCCGGTGGTCGAACGGCGGCGGAGTGGGCAGAGCCAAGGGCGGGGACCGAGGGGAACGCGGACCAGCAAAGCACGCACCGGACGCAGTGCCGGGCTCGCGTGTCACAGGCGCTGGGGCGCGTACGTCAAGCAGCAAGGGCCAGGAAGAAGGAACGGTTCACCGCGCTGCTCCACCACCTCAGCATGGATCTGCTCCGGCTGTCGTTCTACGCACTGAAGCGCAGCGCGGCACCGGGCGTGGACGGTGTGACGTGGAAGGACTACGAGGCAGGCTTGGAGAGCAATCTTCGAGGCCTGCATGGCCGAGTCCATGGGGGCACGTACCGGGCATTGCCCAGCCGGAGGAAGTACATACCCAAACCGGATGGGCGCCAGAGGCCGCTCGGGATCGCAGCGATGGAGGATAAAATTCTCCAGCGGGCGGTGGTAGCGGTACTCGATGCGATCTACGAGGAAGACTTCCTCGGGTTCTCGTATGGGTTCCGGCCGAAGCGTAGCCAGCATGATGCATTGGACGCGCTGATGGTGGGCATCCAGCGACGGAAGGTGAACTGGATTCTCGATGCCGACTACCGGAGCTTTTTCGACACGGTGAGCCACTCGTGGCTCCTCCGTTTCCTGAAGCATCGGATCGGTGACGAGCGCATCCTCCGCCTGATCCGCAAGTGGCTTAAGGCAGGAGTACTCGAAGAAGGGATCGTCACGGAAAGCGAGGCGGGCACGCCTCAGGGCGCGACGGCGTCGCCTCTGCTGGCCAATGTCTACTTGCACTACGTGTTCGATCTTTGAGCGCAGCAATGGCGGAAACGCCATGCCCGCGGAGACATGATCGTCGTGCGCTACGCTGATGATAGTGTCGTCGGATTCGAGCACAAGGCCGACGCCGAGCGGTTCCTGGGGGAGTTGCGTAAGCGATCGGAAACATTCTCGCTGTCGGTACATCCGGACAAGACCCGAATCATACGGTTCGGTCGCTTTGCGGCCAGCAACCGGAAAGAACGGGGTCAGGGCAAGCCGGAGACCTTTAACTTTCTGGGCTTCACGATGATCTGCGGGCAGAACCGTCAGGGCGGCTTCCAGGTGCTGCGGAGGACCCGACGCGACCGCATGCAGGCCACGATCCAGAGAGTGAAGGGCGAACTGCAGCGCAGACGACACCAGCCCATTCCAGAACAAGGGAGATGGCTGGGACAGGTGGTCAGAGGCTTCTATGCCTACCACGCAGTGCCGACGAACTATCGGTGCCTGGTGGTGTTCCGGGTCCGCATCGCTCAGCTCTGGAAGCGTGCGCTGATGCGGCGCAGCCAGCGCGGGCGGCGAACTTGGAGGCAGATGCCGAGACTGACGGCCGCCTGGTTGCCACGACCGCGTATTCTGCATCCTTGGCCCGAACGGCGCTTCGCCGTCATGCACCCGAGGTGGGAGCCGTGTGCCTGAATCGGGCTCGCACGGATCTGTGCGGGGGGCGCGCAGTAATGGGCGTCCCTACCGCAAAAACTTCACCAGGGTCTGGAGATCGACCGCACGAGTTGCTCGAAGTTCTGGGCGAATCAGTTCCGCGTGCTGATGACGGCGGCGGCCTACGTGCTGATGCAGGAGGTGCGGCTGCGGGCGGCGCGGACCGATTGCGCCCGGGCGCAGGTTTGGACCTTGCGCGAGCGGCTGCTGAAGCTGGGCGCTCAGGTGGGGGTTTCGGTGCGCCGGGTGGTGATTCATCTTCCCGTCTCGTTTCCGTTTCTAAGTAGCTTCCGCAAGATCGCCCTGGCTTTCGGCGCCTTGAGCGGATAGCCTGTCGGCTCTTCCCGGAACATTCTTCCTCTCTCTTGAGCAGCGCGCCAGTGAGGCGGTGGTGTCTTCCGAATCCGCAAGATTCTTGCTCTGCTCCGCCCCCCAACCGAATAAGGTGCCCGAAAGCATCGGGGCGCCTTCCCAGACCACGCTCAAGCCGCACCCAACGCCTCAAACTCGTACTTCGCCGCCCGTTCATGAATAAAGCAGGCCAGACCGTAAGGCTTGGAGCTAATGTGAAGTTATCGGTAATGTGGAGTTGGCGCGCGGAGACCTCGTAATTCGCCGCCTCGCGGGTTCCTGTGACCGGGAATGGTACGCTGCCAACTTTTTGTTGTGCCATCCCTAGGAGTTCAGACGACGGATCGATGCCATACAAATGCTCCACATTCGCCGAATAACATGGAAGATTCAGACCAGAGCGATACCTACTTTCAAAATGGTTCCTTTAGCAGCAGGGATCATCTGTCTCCTGATTACTTCTCAATGCCCTGGCTCGCACCAATTGTCTCACACATTTTGCTTCCGGAGTTCCGCCTCCAACTCATTGTCTATGGGTGCTCATGGGTTAAATTCCAATCGCCTCACAATTACAGGGAAGACCGTTCTGCCTTTGCCTGAAGGGCCCTCATGCCTCACACGTACGGACCAGTCCCCTGGCATGGCCAGCCCTACACGTCCACAATAACGTCCTATCTCAGTTTGAGCGACCTGTGTGACCGCGCGTATTGCTTTCACGCGACGTAGACCTATCGCCAGAGTAAACTCGACCTGAACGTCCCCGGCATCGGTGAGTTTGCCTGTCCTGGCATTCTTGAATTCAACGCAAAAGTTATTCTGTCCAATGACAAACGGGCTGTAATCATGAGCCAAGCTGATCATCAACCTTTTACTCTTTTGGTACTGGACCAGCCTTACGATCGAAGGTGATTTGCCGGGACCGACTTTGAGGCTGGGCGGACCTGGAAAGCCACAGTTTCCTGATTTACCGGAGGCAGGAAACGGCGGAGGAACGGAAACTCCAGTAGCTCCCTGCTTTATCGAGGCAAGTTCGGTCTTTAGACACCCAAGTTCGTTGCCGAGATGGTTCACTTGTTCCAAAAGCTCACGCTTCTTCTCGATCTTTAGCGAGCTGCTTGCGGTTACCTCTTCTCTAAACGAGTTCAGTTCCATGTCCAGCCGTCCTAGGGCCTGTTAACACTAACGGAGTGCCTCGACGATGAGAGCGAAGTTGAGGAAAGCGAGAAAGACGACGTCGAGTTTATCGAAGCGAGAGAAGATGCGGCGGAAACCTTTAAGTCTGCGGAAGAGCCTCTCGATCTCGTTGCGCTTGCGGTACATGGCTTTGTCGTACTGCCAGGGCCGCAGGCGATTGCTTTTGGGCGGAACCACCGGGATAAAACCAAAGTCCAGGGCCAGTTGGAGAGTCTGGTTGTCCTCGTAGGCGCGGTCCATGATGAGATGCAGCGGTGCGGGCAGCGGTCCGAGGCCGCCCAGAAGTTCGCGCCCTTCGACGGCGTCGGAGGCCTGGCCCGGCGAGAGAGCAAAAGTTATGGCCGTTCGAGCATCCGCGGCAACCAGATGAATCTTGGTGGTCCATCCGCCA
>JAKASH010000178.1:5417-6471 GCA_021828225.1 Acidobacteriota bacterium
GGATTTCCCGATGGCCTGCGGTCCGTTTTTTTTAAAGCACCCGTGCCGTCCGGATGCACCTTGACGATGGTCGAGTCCAGTTTTACGGCCTCGATCTTGAGGCGCACGATCTGCTCCCGCTGCAACTGTTCAAAGACGCGATCCAATACGCCGTTCTTGGACCAGCGATTCATGCGAGTGTAGAGGGTGTGCCAGTTGCCAAAACGCTTCGGCAGTCCGCGCCACTTGCACCCCTGCTCGGCTACATACAACAACGCGTTGAGCACTTGCAGGTTGGAAAGACTGACATTGCCTCGTTGGCGTGGAAGGCTCGGCTCGATACGAAGATACTGCGCCTCGGTGATTTCCATGAACCGAAGCATACCACACAATCCCATTTAGTGTTAACAGGCCCTAGACTGGCTGAGAAGCAGCCCGTAATGGAACGAATCTCAACAGACACTGAAATGACCGGAAGGCGGAAAGGCGTGGCTTGGAATCAGACCCTGAGCAAACATCGTACCGTGAGGGCGGCCAGCGGAGGAATAGCAACAAGAACTTCGACTGGGTCATGACAGAGCTAGTGAGCGAGTTGAAGAATCTGGCCGCTGGGCACGGGCACGCCCGGACCGCCCCGGAAGCCGGTTCATGACTCCTTGCGCGAGCGGGGATGCGGCATGCCGCCCCAAATTCCGATGCGCTGCCCCGCCGATTGCCACCGCATTGTTCCCCGACCGTATGGCGCGCGCAACCGGTAAATGTGCTCACTGAGCACATTTGAGCGAACTCCGACATCCCTGGACCCTTCCGCGACCCTGACGCATGCTCCCCCGGAAAACATCCTTCCGGAGCCTTTCAGGGCGACCGGCGGCGGCTTCGTGCTGGACCACCGCACGTTTGCCGGTGCCTGCAACACAGTCTCCGTGATCTGGCACCGCCGGTAATGCAGAGTAAGCGTGAAGCCAGGCGCATATAGAGGGGTCCGGTGGTGCTGACGGATTTGTTGAGACTTCAGCGCGGTGATTTGGGTGTCCAGGGAAGGTCTGGGGTATAGTGATGGCCATGAGATTTCATA
>JAKASH010000179.1:0-5832 GCA_021828225.1 Acidobacteriota bacterium
CTAGTTTTGAGAAGACCGAAGAGGGCTACGTCGCCTTGTTGACCTTGGCTGCGGCCATGATCTGCTGGCGGCAGACGATAGTTATTTACGGATAAGCTCTAAGATTAAGTTATTCATGGCCACCACCGGTATCTCACGCCAAAGCATCATCCCGCTCGGAGTCATTGAGAGGCGGATCTACGTCATTTGCGGGCACAAAATGATACTGGACGGCAGCTTGGCGCAGCTCTACCAGGTGCCGCTAAGGCGCTCAACCAGGCGGTAAGACGGAACCGAGACCGATTCCCCGAGGATTTCATGTTTCAGCTGAACAAAGCTGAGTTCGAAAATTGGAGGTCGCAGGTTGCGACTTCCAATCCAGCGGCCATGATGGCGCACGAGCTTGCGAGGGCTGGCAAAAGCGGGGGCTAATAAAAGGGTCCTTATTTTCATAGTGTTAGTATCTGCGCCCAATGTTGAGCCCTCGATAGTGAGCGCTGTACGCTCATTGGCGCGGTCTCGAAATACCGCTCGACCTTACAGGTCCCTGATTTCGCGTATGCTTGCGCGTCAGAGGGCAGTCTTTTGACCTGTGGTTAAGAGGTATACCCCACCAGCCCCTGTTTTTGCCCGCCCTCCCTTTTCGAGGGGATGGGTACAAATAGCCACGACCTTATACACGGGCTTTATGCAATAAAAGGGCTACGCCAACGCCAGATTCCTCAAGGTTTTCGATCAGCCTCGCCAGGGATCGTGTATATGCACTGCAGCAGAGGAAACGTCCTTGACGTTGCGTGTTACCAAAGTCAGGCTGTGCTGCAAGGCCGTGGCCGCCAGCAAGCCATCGATCACCGGAAGCAGCCTCTTCCTGGTTGCAGCCTCGGCTGCGATTCGACCCCAACAATCGGCTACTCCTTCGTCGATCGGCAGGATGCGACCGGAGAAGCGGACTCTCAAATCCGTCTCCAGCCAAGCTTCGATCGCCGTACGGCGAGAACTTTGGGGAAGAGAAGCCACGCCCTTGCGAATTTCCCCCATCGTCAGCACGCTCAGATACAATAGCCGCTCATCCGTGGCTTCGATCCATGCCACGACCCGTGGCTCGGGTTTTGCTCTAATCAGCTCTGAAATGACGTTCGTGTCTAGCAGGAAGCCTCTCACAGGTCGATCCTCCGGCCATAGTCCCTTGTCCTTTCGAGGTTAACCCCCACCTTGGCCAATGGAGAGCTCCGGAAGAATTCGACCAAGCTTCGCGGTTGCCTGGTCCTAGCCAACAGTTGTTCGAACTCTTCCGCCGGGATCATCACGACCGCTTCTTTACCTTGGCGGGTAATCCACTGCGGGCCCTCGGCACGCGTCCGTCGGAAGAGTTCGCTAAACCGGGCCTTCGCCTCCTGTAATTGCCAACCCGTCTGGCGCGACTGTGCCAACCCGAGCGACCGCCGCTGTCCCCCGGAGCGCAATGGAACCTTTCGCGACATTCTCGCCTCCTCAACTAGTCAGACTAGACTGTATTATAGCGGATATTACGCCCTCAAACAAGTCAGACACCCCCGCACAGGGCTGCGTCAAAGTCCGGGAAGTGTAAGATCGCAAAGGACTGGCAGTTCCTTCGCGGGTTTGGTAACTTTCCGCCGATGGAGGAAGCGACCAGCCAGTCCTCGAATACCGCCGCGCAAATCGTCGTTCGCCCTGTGCGGCCGGAGGAGCGCGCGCGAGGGCAGGCCCACCATTACCTGGGCTTCCGGCCCATTGTCGGCCAATCTCTGTGGTATGTAGCTACCCTACAGGACCAATGGGTGGCGCTGTTGGGCTGGGGTGCGGCGGCCCTCAAGTGCGGTCCGCGCGACGCTCTTGGATCGGCTGGACGCCCTCGCTTCGACTGCGCTGCCTGCCTCTAATTGCCAACAATGTGCGTTTTCTGCTCCTGCCGGAATGGCGCCGCCCGAATTGGGCCTCCCGGATTTTAGCCCTCAACGTGAAACGGCTCAGCCGGGACTGGGAACGCTACGATGGGCATCCCATCCTGCTCGCCGAAACCTTCGTGGATGCAGCGCGCTTTCGGGGGACCTGTTATCTCGCCGCCGGCTGGCAAGTCCTCGGCACGACGCGGGGCTTCGCCAAGCGGGGCCGGGGTTATGGAGCCCATGGTCAGCCCAAGCTGGCGTTGGTTTGTCCGCTGCATCCTCAAGCCCGGCAGCATTTGACGGCTTCTTTTTTGCCTCCCTCGAACTTCCCCAGAAAGGAGATGATGCGGATAATCGATGTGAACTGCCTACCTCTGGACGGAGAAGGCGGATTGGTGGATTTGTTGCGAACGCAGGTGGATCCGCGCAAGCAGGGCATAGGGCGCAATCCTCAAACCGGCGCACCGATCAAGATTCCAGCCAAGACGGTCGTGAAGTTCCGGTTGGCGAAGTCGTTTAAGGATGCGGTGGTCCCGCCCACAAAGAGGTAGCCCATCGATGCCCGTGGAAACTCTTTCGATACCTTCGCTGAAACCGCGGCGCGAATCGTTATTCTCTTTCTGAAACGGCACCAACAAAAGATGACGCTGCCGGTGCCTACCTCTTGGGGTGGCGAGCCTTGATCGATGCGCCGGGTCGCCCGCCATCTCCACGTAGCCTCCGGCGAACCACGACCACGACCTGGTGGGCGGTGTTTTCCGATTCCGCCATAGTACTGGCCGGGGCTCGAACTAACTGCCAGCCCCACGGGTTCAAGGACTGCGCCGGCAGGACGGTCAATGGATATGGCCCGCGATTTTTAAGACGCAGGAAGAACTGCCCCATCGTATTGGAATAGACCGTTTGCCCGTCGAGGTGGATAGCAATCCCCCACACCGGCTGCCCTTTCTCGTCCTGGACCACCCCGCGCACGAGGTATCTGGCCAATCTGACCGAGAGAGGCGCCCCACCCACCGGCAGGGCGCCTTCCCGTGCGTAGCTGACGCCACTCACATAGGCGGTGTAACGCACCCGGCCGAAAGGATCGAAGAAGTTATCGTAATGGAACCGAAGTCCGTGCGGAAGGCTCAACCCGACGTTGACCATCCAGGCTTGGGTAAACTGGCGGCCGCTCAAGCCAAACCCGCCTGCCATGGGGGTGAATTCCGTCTCGTAATCAACGCCCAACGTAATGCGATTGGACAGGAAGTCGCCTCCCCAGCCCATGGAAGTGTGGCCAGCGGATTGGGTCACCGTCTGACGTAAAGATAGCCGGGGAGAGAGCCTCTCTTCGCTCGTGAGGACATAGAGGTTTTGCGGTTTGTTGGCAGTTCCTGAAAACCTCACGATGGACCCGTAAGCGGTCAGCGGCGAGCCCAGGCGTCGCTGGACGCTCACCATCCCGGTTTGCGTTTCGAGGGGTCCCGCCCGACTGGTGGTAAGTCCGCCGCTCAGTCCGAACTTTTTAATGAACGCGGAAATGTTCGCGCCGTCCAAAGACGCGCGGACCGGGGACTCTTTCCCAAAGGCTGGCGTTAGGAGGTTTTCATGATCCAACTGGACATTCACGTTGGACCATGGCGAAAGGCGCAGCCGCGCATTCGTTCCTATCCGTTCTGGGAACGACGGCGTGGTGATCCTGATCCTCTGAAAGTGGTTGCTGGTGTCGGTATAGGAAGCCGCGGCGTCAAGCCACGTATGCTTGTATTCGGTGGCGATCGCGCCATACGGACTGCCGGATCCTACTCCGGCTGCCGCACTCACATTCCAGGTTGGCTTCAGATTGATGCCTACCGATTGGATGGAAGTCCATTCGCCACGGAGGATATTCCAGGAATGGAAGACCGCCCTGGGGCGGAACTTGCGCTCGTAAAAGAAAGCACCCGTCGTTTCTCCGGTCGTGAATGAACGCAGGAAAGGAGTGGCTAACTCCGTGGCCGTGGTCCCTGCAAACGCCATCCACCTCTGGCGATCGCTTTGCCGGAGAACCGAAAGACCTCGGGCATCGAAGTATGGCGCAGGCCCGAAAACGTCGGTATCGAAAGCGACAGGAAGATAGCGGTCCCCAATGCCTAAGTGGTACCCGTGGTACGTCGTTCCCAGGAAGCCGCCCAGGTGGACTCCCTGCTTGAAACCGAAGCCAGCCCATCCGTAAACAGGCAACCAGTTGTAGTCGAATCGAAAGCCGGATACGTTGAGAAAGGATGAGGTTCCCCCGCTCGCACTGACCGACTGGGCGCAGATGAGGCGTGGAAACATCAAAATGCCCGCGAGCAGTATGCATCGCCACCGCCCCGCAAGTCCCTTTCCGAGCCTTTTCTTCTGCGTCACTTGGCCCTAATGCGGGATGGTAAATCGCTCTGCTTGCACGGAGGTTCCAGAGATCGGCACGGTAAAATGGAGTCCATGACTGAAACGGACGCGCAATTCCGGGTCTCCGGGCTTGGGCGCTCCGGCTTTCAAGATTACCCAGCGGGTCTGGTGAGGAAATACCGGAAAACCCCCCAGGGTGACGTGCTCGGCAAAGCCGCGGGCTTCAATCGATTCCACGCGCCCCAACTTGTCGCTGACATTCATCAGCCCCACCCGGTATTCCCCGGTTTTGTTTCCCCGAAGGACTTCGACTTCCACCTCCCTCTTCTTGAGCTTCTGCTTCTGGTCGAGGTACACAAAGTGAGGAAGGACAATATTGACCCGCAGGCCCTGCTTGACGGGTGTTGGCCGCACCAGCGTGCTGATAATTGCGAACCACGCCGGCAGGCGCTTTGCCGAGGCTTTGTAAAAAACGAACCGGGACTGTCCTGGATAGATTGTGAAACTGCTGGCGCCAAAGTCCACGGTGATGTCGGGGTCCAAGGGGTGAAAAGTTAACTCACCTTGGCTGTCTATCGAGAAACCTCGAACCTCCAGGATGTCCACGAGTGGCACGTTGGTGCTGTTATGAAGCTCCAGCATTCCGTTGGCTTTCCCGCGGTACTCCGCGCTTGGCGGAGAAAGGCTTTGGCCGAAGCCCCAAGTGCAAACTGCCAGGAGCGCCAGAAGTGGTGCTACCGATTTACAAACGGCTCTCCTCATAATGGATCCCTTACTCGTTAGCTTTGGGGGAGACACGCAAGCTTACGGAGCGTAGGAGATGATGTTGAGCGTCCCCGTATAGGTGTCGGGAGAAAGGTTCAAGCCTGTGGTGTTGATCTCCAAGTTGACCGAATCCGTGCTTGTCCCACCCTTCCGGTTAGTGTTCGTGATTGTGATGGCATTGATTTGAAGAGCGTTTGCCTGCCCACAGGCAGTAGCAGTGATGGCAGTGTAGGACCCACTACCCTCGGGCTGACCGAGAATCACGGAATTGGAAATTGTTTCGCCAAAATCGGTGCCGGTAAGCGGAGTGGTGCTGCTGAAGTACGCACACGTGTCAACCGCGGCGTGCTTCGTTGGGTTAAGGTTCCAGGTCGTTGTCCAGTTGGGCGTACCGGTGGCCGCCACGGGGCTGGTTTGGCTCAAATCGAAGGTGAGCGTGCCGCCGGAGTTAAGACTCACCGAGATAGTCTCCGGCTTGGTGGCGGAAAGGCTCGCCGTGACGATGTTGGAGCTAACGCTCGCAGCCCTAAGTCCGAGGGCCACAGCGAACAAGCTAAAGAAGAGGCATACAGTGGTTCGTTTACGCATTCTTAATTCTCTTTCTCCTGTTGGGATTGTGTCGTTCAGAATCATTAGTGACACTCTACACCGAGTGTTACTAATCTACTGGACAAGTACGGCGATTTGTCAGAACCAAAATACATGGACAAATACAAACCACCAAGCATACTCTGGACTATTACTTGGAGTCAGTGATGCGCATCACTTATATTTATATCATTAACTAATTAGTTGATTCACAATAGTTAAATAGACCTGTGGTACCAGC
>JAKASH010000179.1:5842-6444 GCA_021828225.1 Acidobacteriota bacterium
GTTTCGCCAGCTGGTACTCGGCGTGGAATAGGTGCCGAAGCCACACGGCGGATATTCTTCCCTCAGTCAAGTCCGCCCACTGCCAAGACGTGGCAGGAAGCCAACGCTAAAGTATCGGTGCCCCCCCGTCAAGTCGCTTGCTTGATACCTATTGCAGGAGTAATAAACAAGCATCGGCGGGAGTCCATGGGGAACACCCGCGCGAGGGGTTACCCCGTCGCCCCTATCATTCGGCTTTCCCTCCATCACGCGACGCTGAAACAACGACTTCCTGAACTTAATCCGGGGCGGGGATAAAGGGGCTGACGCTGAATGCCGTATATTGCTTTATCTGGCATCTACGCGCCCTCCTCGGTTGCGTGGCCCTTCCCAAGGTTCAGGAAGTTCATTCGGGCAGTGGCTCAGATGCGGCGTTGGGTCTGGAGGCAAGGCCATACGTCTCATCGAGGCGGAGGAAGTTTGCAAGCCTCGCCGTCTGCGATCGCGTAGCCCGTTTCCCGGCGCTCGGTCTTGAGTCCCAGCTTCCGGGGGGGGTGACAACTGCCGTGTGTCTGGTAGAGTGAAAGTGAACTAATTAATTAGTTCACTCCAAGGCCGCAAGG
>JAKASH010000180.1 GCA_021828225.1 Acidobacteriota bacterium
AGCCGGCTGATCTCGATGAACTGTTTCCGCCGCAGGGGTTCGATGTTCTGCGCCGTGAGAACCAACGCCTCCAGCGCCAGGTCACGAAGCTCCAATCTACCCTGGAGCGGAAGGCTCAACAGATTCATATTCTTGAGGATCTGGCTAAAGATCTCCAAGGCCAAATAGCCAGCCTGCAGGCCGGAGTGCCGAAGAGCCAGTCTGTTCCTTCCGGTCAAGCCCCTGAACAGGCTGCTGAGTAACAAAAGCGCGGCCGGGAGGGTCCGCTCACGGCTGTAGCGCCGTGCACTTTATCTTCTACCAGTGGATTGTCGCGACGCCCCGTTGAGACACCCTCTAGATTCGCTGACGTGCGTTTTACGGCAGGAGTCTTGAAGGCGAATTGTATCCTTCATCGCACAACAGCCCTCTTGAAGGACCTGCTTTCTATTTCGTTGATAACAATCGGTATGACCTGGATGACGAAAGATTGGCCTGGACCTCCCCGGTAGTATCCTTGTCTCAATCCGGAATCGTGAGGTCACGGTAAGGAGGCATGTGCCGCAGGTCGTTGCCGGCAATCAAGGGCGCGGCCAGCATGCACCAAAGGCTGAAATGTGATTGGCTCTCTTCAAGTGAGAGCCCCGGATTGCCGACCTCCAGCATATCGGGGTCGTTCCAGTGGCCGGGCCCGGCGTAGGGCCACAGGTCGGCTTCCTGGTCCACGATCTGCATCACGCCGTGCGTCTAGACGCCCGTGCAATCCCAGCAGTCGGCAATGTCTCCCGTCGTCCGCCACAAATTGCCGATGTCGACCGCCCACTTCCAAGGGTCGTCCACACCCCACTCGCACAGGCTGAAGACGATGGGCCGGCCGGAAGCCTTGAGGGCGTCGCGCATGATGGCATATGAAGCCTGCACATTCTGGGTGCTATGGTTGCACCAGTCGTATTTGAGGTAATCCACGCCCCACGCGGCATACTGCCGGGCGTCCCGGAACTCATAACCGCGGCTGCCCGGGCGTCCCTGGCAGGTTGCTGTCCCGGCGTCGGAATAGAGCCTGAACTTCAGGCCCTTGGAATGGAGGTAATCGGCCAGCGCCTTCATGCCGCTTGAGACCATGGCATCGGCCATTTCTTCCACGAATTTTTCGCTGACGTTACAGCCGAACTTGTTCCAACTGTTCCATCCCATGGGCGGCGTTTTCGCCAGCCCGTTGTCCAGCGCCCACGCCGGGGTAAGGGCGCAGAAGAACACCGCAAGACACAACAGCATGGCTTTTTTCATGGCCGATCCTTCATTCTCCAGTAATTGGACTATCTGTGACTTGGCGACGAGCGGCAGCATGGTACCATGACGTTATTCCGCCGTCACGCGCGCCGACCAGGAATTTCTCGGGCCGGTGGCCAACTCGGGCGGCTTCGAGCGCCGGGTTTTCGCGTTCGAAGATCCATGGCGGTTCCCCTCATGAGGTAGCCGCGAAATCTCCTTGAATTTTCTGGCAATGCTCTCACAATTCAAGGATTGAACTGTTCGCTTCTCGGGCCTATAATCAGCGCCAGGATAGTGGCACTCCGGACTAGGCCAGCGTATTCGCTCTCAACCGGCCGCCCATGCTGCTGTCAATTCCCTTGACGAGGTCTGACGATGAACAGAGTTGAACCTTCTATTTGTAATTCTCCCCGCCTTTGGATTCCGGCTGTTTTGCTAACCGCGCTTCTCACGGCCTGTTCTTCCTCCGTGTCACCCACGAAGAAGTCTGCAAGCCCCTACCAGCAGGCCAAGGACATGTTCAAACAAGGTAATCTGGATCGTACGCTTAGCCTGACGGGGCCGTTGGCCAGGGCAGACACAAATGATCCCGAAACGCTCAATGCCCGGGTGCTGAGAGCAGTGATTTACAGCGGCCAGGTCGAAGCCTACAAGGAACTGGCGGACATTTACAGGAAAGGCAGCCGAGCCGCCAAGAATCCTCAGTTTATAGCTTCCTTCAGCCGCCACCGCAGCGATGCGCTTCAGTATGGCGGTGACTCGGTACTTAGCCTCGGAGAAATCGTCATGGAGTTTACCTCCGCTCCGACTTTCCCTAAAGAGCTTACGCTGGATGCCCCGTGGCCGAGCGTTGAGGGTCCGGAAGTTGTTCCCGCACTCACGCGAATCAGCCAGGGAGGCTGGGTTTCTGAAGATGGCCAAGCCAGCGCCACCGTCGATGCTCAGCGCAAGGGGATCGATGACACGTTGGCCGAGCTTGTTGGTGGCGATCGCACCAAAGTCCGGACAGAGATGACAGCAGGCCCGGTAAAGATCAGTGGCCTGGATTTCGCCCTTTTCCTGGAAAAAGGTGTGGTTGATGGTATAGCGTTCTTCGGACCGGAATACATCAACAACCCTGATCAGGTGAAGACGCTCTGTGGTGTGGCGGATCGCCTTGTTCCACCCATCGAAACCATGCTCAAAGAGAATCCGGATAAGAAGAAAGAGGCGGAGTTCAAGAAACTGCAGAAACAGATCAAGGACGCCGAAAAGTACACCTGAGGGGCTACAAGCCGTTTACGCGCGGCTTGTGGAAAGGGACACAACATCTGTGGCATGGCCGGAAGGCCTAAGAAAACAGCCTTGCACAAAGACGCCAAGACGCAGAGCGGCACAACATGAAACTCCATGAATCCCTTTGCAGGCCTTTGCGGCTTCGTGCCTTGGCGCGCGGTTTTTCAGGGCCGGGAACATTTTACACAGCTTCTGAGATGACCTATGCCGCCTCCATGGCATCCCGCACCTCCCGGAAGCTCTGGATGGCGAATTCCAGGTCGGCGCGGGTGTGCGCGGCGGAAATCTGTACGCGGATGCGCGCCTTGCCTTGCGGCACCACGGGATAGGAAAATCCGATCACGTAGATGCCCTTGGCCAGCAGGGCGTCGGCCATCTGCGTCGCCGTGCTCGCCTCGCCGATCATGATAGGCACAATCGGGTGCTCACCCGGAAGAATTGAAAAGCCGAGCGCGGCCATCTGCTCTCGGAAGAATCGCGTGTTGGCCATCAGGCGCTCCCGCAGTTCGCCTGACTCCCGAAGCAGGTCGAGGACTTTCAGCGAAGCTGCCACAATCGCCGGCGAGACGGAGTTGGAAAACAGGTAAGGCCGCGAGCGCTGCCTCAGCAGCTCGATGATTTCCTTCCGCCCGGTTGTGTACCCGCCGCTGGCTCCTCCGAGCGCCTTCCCTAGCGTTCCGGTAATGATGTCAACCCGGCCTTCGACGCCGCAATGTTCGGGAGTCCCGCGCCCGTGCGTGCCCATAAATCCCACGGCGTGAGAGTCATCCACCATCACCAGCGCGTCATACTTTTCCGCCAGGCCGCAGATCTCTGCGAGCTTCGCCACGTAGCCGTCCATGGAGAAGACGCCGTCGGTTGCCACTAGCACGTACCGCGCCTCCGCCTTAGCCTGCTCCAGCTTGGCTTCCAGATCGCTCATGTCGCCGTTGCGAAAGCGGTAACGCTTGGCTTTGCACAGGCGGACGCCATCGATAATGCTGGCGTGGTTCAGTTCGTCCGAAATCACCGCGTCTTCGGAGTCCAGCAGCGTTTCAAACAGCCCGCCGTTGGCGTCAAAACAGGAGCTGTAAAGGATGGTGTCATCCGTCCCCAGAAATCGGCTCAGGGCTGCTTCCAATTGCTGGTGGATGGCCTGCGTCCCGCAGATAAAGCGAACCGAGGAGAGTCCGTAGCCCCAGCGGTCCAGCGCTTCTTTCGCCGCCTGGACAATAGCGGGATGGTTGGCGAGGCCCAGGTAGTTGTTGGCGCACAGGTTCAGGACCGTCTCGCCGCTCTGGAGTTTCACTCGCGTCTGCTGCGCGGAGTTCAGGGTTCGCTCGTTCTTGTAAAGACCACCTTGCCGGATTTCGCCCAGCCGGGCCATCAGGTGTTCGCGGATGCTTCCGTACAATTTATTCCCTCCATTTCAAAATCACTTTGCCGCACTTGCCGCTCTTCATGGCTTCAAAGCCCTTTTCGTACTCCTGCCAGGGCAGGCGGTGCGTAATCACCGGCGTGATGTCGAGGCCCGACTCCAGCATCACCGTCATCTTGTACCACGTCTCGTACATCTCCCGGCCGTAGATGCCCTTGATGGTCAGCATGTTGAAGATTACCTGGTTCCAGTTGATGGACATCTCCTGATTGGGGATGCCGAGCATCGCGATCCTGCCGCCGTGGCTCATGTTGGCCAGCATGCTGCGGAAGGCCGCCGGGCTTCCGGACATCTCCAGGCCCACGTCAAAGCCTTCCTGCATACCCAGCTCCTTCTGCACCTGCTCTAGCGGCTTTTTGGTGGGATCGATGGCCATGGTCACGCCCATTTTCTCCGCCAGCTTCAGGCGTTCGGGGATCAGGTCTGAGATCACGACGAACCTTGCTCCGGCATGCCGAGCCACCGCCGCCGCCATCAGGCCGATGGGCCCCGCTCCGGTGATCAGCACGTCTTCCCCCAGCACTGGAAATTGCAGCGCCGTGTGGACCGCGTTGCCGAAGGGATCGAAGATCGAGGCAATTTCCAGCGGAACGGTGGGATGGTGCCGCCAGATGTTGCTCATCGGCAGCGCGATGTATTCGGCGAAGGCGCCGGGCCGGCTGACGCCCACTCCCTTGGAGTGCGCGCAGAGATGCCGCCGCCCGGCCAGGCAATTCCGGCAGCGCCCGCAGACCACGTGGCCCTCACCGCTCACGATCATCCCGGGCTCAAAGTCGCTTACGTTGGAGCCCACGGCCTCTATCTCACCCACAAATTCGTGGCCGATCACCAGCGGAACGGGAATGGTCTTCCTGGCCCAGTCGTCCCATTCATAAATGTGCAGGTCGGTGCCGCAGATGCCCGTCAAGCGGACGTGGATCAGGACGTCGTTGATCCCGATCGTCGGCTTTGGGACATCTTCAATCCACAGGCCACGCTCTGCCCGGCTCTTTACCAGTGCTTTCATCTTTGTCTCTCCCGGATTGCGGATAGCGCGGACCTTGTGCTCACGGCCTGCGGCTGTCTCTAGGATCGCAGATCAATAACTGTTGATTATCTCACGAAAAGGCCTGGAACCCTCTTGTGCTGAGCAGGGGTTGGCAGGGCGCCTGCCCATCTGTCTGTTGCGTTGGGTTCGTCTAGCCACCTGTGGCGGCGGTGTCTCCCTTCGCTGACTGTTGCTTGCGGTCGGCGGCCGGACAGGCTTGGAATGCACGGCCGCCATTAAGGTCAAATTTTACCGCAGAATGAGGCTATGTACCAGCCGAGGAGAATTTGTAGTGGTCAATAAAGTGACAGCCAAAGGGTTGTTACAACTCAAACTCCACACGCGTGCGGCGGGCGGAGAACTCGTGATAAGGCCCGACTTCCAACCTCCGGATGCGCTCTGGCCGGTCGGTATAGGCCAGGACAAATGTCAGCAGGTTCTTTTTCCCCGCGGATTCCAGATAGGCGTCCGGCAGGTAAAACTCCGTCTGCGGACCGACCGTAACGTAACGCCCAATGAATTTCCCGTTCAGAAAGATCAGGGCATCGCGCTCGGCCTCAAAGGTCAGCTTCCACGGAACCGCCCAGGCTGCGGCAACCGTTGGCAGCACAAACTCCGAACGGCACCAAGTGAACGCGGGGATCAACTCCCCCGACAAGCCGGCAGCCCGGAATGACGCTTTCCGCAAGGATGGCGACTCAAATTCGCGATTCAGCTTCCGCCCTCGCATCGGCGCTGGAAATTGCTGGATCTGCCATGACCCGACGCGAGCACTGCTTTGGGCGTCGCTTCCGATGCCCACGAATCGAATGCCCTTCAGGTCGCCCATTTCCTTGCGCCCATTGAGAGCGCCAAACGACTCATAGGCAATTTGCAGTGTGTTAGTTCCCGGCTTCGCGTATTTTGCCAGTTCAAACTCCACCTTTCGTCCCGTGGTGGACGCTTCGGCGACGCACTTCCCGTTAACAAAGACCTTCTTGCCGTCGTCGGTAAAGGCATCGATGAACATCTTCTGCTCATGGCCGTGCGTGAACTGGCTCATGTATTTCACATACCCGTAGGGATCAGGCCCCTCGTCCTCCAGCGGCTGCAGAGTGCTGGGTTTCCATTGGCCCGACTCAGGATTGAATCGCTCAACCCAGCTTTCGCCTCCGCTCAGCGGGACCTCTTTGTAAGGCAGCGCCGGCGTCGTCAAATGCAGGCTGGCCATGCGGTGGCTTTCGTCATAGCTCGGGTCCGCAGGCGCGCCGTCCACCAGGCATTCGAAAGGCTTTCGTGGAAGCAGCATAGCCAGTTCGTGTTCCCCGGGCAGGAATTCCAGATCGACCCACATCCGCTTTGCGCGCGAGCCGCTTCCGGCAAGCAGATAGGTGTCCGCGATCAGAGGAACGGCAAAGGGCTCATCCTGTTTCGATTCTGGAACGGCATTGGAGGGAAACTGCGCAACCCATGTCCGCAGAGCG
>JAKASH010000181.1 GCA_021828225.1 Acidobacteriota bacterium
CGGTGCGCCGTAACGCGAGCACAGCACCCGCATCTCGAGCGCTAAACGGTAGCGCTCGCGAGCGGGCAAGTCCTTATCACGCAATTGCAAAGCAACCATGCCCGGCGGCGCTGCGGACAGCGCGGCTACAGCCAACCGCATCAATTTCTGCTAGACTGGGCAACTCTAAAGTTCCATATGGGAAGGAGCAGAACCAAAACATGTCGAGTTGGAATGCCATTGAAGGAAGCCTGGCCACGCCGAAGGGCTTTCGAGGAGCTGCTGTTTCGTCCGGAATCAAGAAGGCCCAAGGTGCGCTGGACCTTGCGCTGATCGTGTGCGATGTACCCGGAGCAAGCGCCGCAGGAGTGTTTACGACCAACCGGGCGGCCGCCGCGCCGGTGCTCCTCTGCCGGGAAAATCTGAGGAAGAATCGCGGCCGCGCGCGCGCCATCATCGCCAACGCCGGCAACGCCAATGCCTGCACGGGCCGCGCGGGGCAGATAGTGGCCGAGCAGACGGCCAAGGCCGTTGCCGAATTGCTCGGCTTGCAGCCGCACGAGGTTTTTGTCTCCTCCACAGGCGTGATCGGAACGCCGCTGAATGTGGATCTGATTCTGAAGCAGCTTCCAGTGCTGAAAGAAAAGCTTTCCGCGGAAAATGCTCCCGACGCTGCGCGGGCCATGATGACGACGGACAGTTTCCCCAAGTCCATCGTGCTGCAGTCAAAGATCGGCGGAAAGACCGTCACCCTGGCCGGAGTGGCCAAAGGCGCCGGGATGATTCATCCGCACATGGCCACCATGCTGTCCTACATCACCACGGATGCCGCCGTGCAACCCGCCGCGCTCCAGAAAATGCTGCGTGCCGCCATCGATGTCTCCTTTAATCGCATCACCGTGGACGGGGACACTTCCACCAATGACAGCGTTATTGCGCTGGCCAGCGGGCTGTCCGGAGCAGCCATCCGTCCCGGAACGCCTGACGCGAAAAAGTTTCAGCAGGGGCTTACGGAAGCCTGCCAGGCTCTCGCCAAGATGATTGTCAAGGACGGCGAAGGCGCCAGCAAAATCGCTCGGATCGAAGTGCGCGGCGCTCGAAGCGCTTCCGATGCCGAACGCGTGGCCCGCGCGGTGGCCAATTCGCCGCTGGTCAAGACCGCGCTTTGCGGAAGCGATCCCAACTGGGGCCGGATCGTCTGCGCCGCAGGCTATTCCGGGGCGGCCATCGACGCAACGAAAGTGGATGTTCGCGTTAACGGCCTGTATCTATGCCGCCGCGGCGTCCACGCCGGCTTTGACGAAGCAGCCGCCATCAAGGAACTCAGTAACAACGAAATGACCATTCGCCTGGACCTTCACCAGGGTAAGGCCGACGCCTGGGTGTGGACTTGCGACTTTACGCACGAATACATTCGCATCAACGCCACCCGATCGTAGTGGTAGCCGCGACACTGTCTTCTGTGTCGCGGGCCCTTGGCTTTGAAGAACCCGCGACGGAAAATGCACCGTCGCGGCTACCCGTTGCAATTGCTGGCAACCATGCGTATCCGGAACCTCCCGTCCGGAAACATCGTGGGTGATTCTGCTATAATGCAGGCTTAGAAAAGCGAACACCACAGGCGTAGCCTGCAGCGGACAGAAGGTGTTTCCGGCAAGCCGGCAAGTGCGCTCAGCCGAGAACTTCAATCCATGTCAGGAATTATCGGTTACATCGGCAACAAACGCGTGGTCCCCGTGCTGCTTGAGGGCCTCCAGCGTCTCCAGTACCGCGGCTATGACTCGGCCGGCCTGGCGGTGATGAAGGACGGCATTCTGACCATTCGCCGCGCCACGGGCAAGCTCCGCAACCTGGAAGAAGTGATCCGGCTCAACCCCCTGGACGGCACCTACGGCATCGGCCACACGCGCTGGGCCACGCACGGAGCGCCCACCGAGGAAAATGCCCATCCTCACCGCGACTGTCACGGCACAGTCGTAGTGGTCCACAACGGCATCATCGAAAACTACCTGGAATTGAAAGCCGAGCTGGTGGAAGACGGGCACACCTTCACCACCGAAACGGACACCGAGGTGATCGCGCACCTGATTGAGAAATACCTGGACACGCCGATGTGGCCGTCGGACAGGGTATCGCTGGACGATGCCGTGCGCGCAGCGGTGCAACGGCTGAAGGGTGTTTTCGCACTGGCGATTATGTCCACAAGGGATTTGAACAAGATCATTGCGGTGCGCCAGGGTCCGCCGGCCGTGATCGGGCTCGGCAAGAATGAATATATGGTTGCCAGCGACGTGCCGGCCATCCTCTATCACACACGCGACATCTTCTTTCTTGCCGACGGCGACATCGCGGTGCTCACGCCCAACGGCGTGAAGCTGATGGACTTCCAGGGCCAGCCGGTAACCCGGCGCGTCCACCACATAAGCTGGGACCCCATTCTGGCGGAAAAAGGCGGTTTCAAGCACTTCACCTTGAAAGAGATTTACGAGCAGCCGCGCGCCGTCCGCGACACGGCGCTGGGTCGGATTTCTCCGGAAACGGGCCAGATCTTTCTGGACGAGATGGAGATCACCGAAGACGAGTTCTGCTCATTTCAGGATATTGAGATTGTCGCCGCCGGCACCTCGCGGCACGCCGCGCTGGCGGGGAAGATCATGATCGAGCGCATGGCGCGCGTGCCCGTTGAAGTGGACTACGCCTCCGAGTTCCGCTACCGCGACCCGCTGGTCGATTCGCGCACGCTCACCGTGCTCATCACGCAGTCGGGCGAGACGGCAGACACGGTCGCGGGACAGCGTGAGGCCCAGGCCAAGGGCTCCAAGACCCTGGCCATCTGCAACGTGCTCGGCAGCATGGTGCCGCGCGAGGCCAACGGAAGCATCTATACGCACGCGGGGCCGGAAATCGGCGTGGGTTCCACCAAGACGTTTACCTCACAGCTCATCGCGCTCTACCTGTTTGCGGTTTACCTGGGCCAGGTGCGTGGCCTCTTGCCTCCCGCCGAGTCCAAGGAACTTCTCGGTTCGCTGGCCATGCTCCCGCGCCAGCTTGAATCCGTCCTGCAAAAAGATGAAGAGTATGAGGAACTGGCCCGCCACTTCGATCGCGCTTCCGACTTTCTCTTTCTTGGCCGGGGCGTCCACTTCCCGGTGGCGCTCGAGGGCGCGCTCAAGATGAAGAAGGTCTCTTACATCCACGGGGAAGCCTACCCGGCGGGCGAATTGAAACACGGCCCCATCGCCCTGATCACCGAGGGCCTGCCCGTGGTGGTGATTGCCACCTGCGACAGTAAATCCACGGACTCCAAGCTTCGCTACGAGCGAACGATTTCAAACATCAAGGAAGCCAAAGCTCGCGGAGCCGTGATTCTCGCCCTGGTGACGGAAGGCGACCGGGAAGTGCACGACATGGCAGACCACCTGATCACCCTTCCCCAGAACAACGAGTGGCTTTCCGCAGTGCTTGAGGTTGTACCCTTGCAGTTGCTGGCTTATCATATTGCCGTCTTGCGCGGGTGTGACGTTGACCAGCCCAGAAACCTGGCGAAATCGGTGACCGTGGAATAAAATAGTACGCCCTCAAGCGACAAGAGCAGTAAGCAAATCCTAATCTCCTGCCTGAGGCATAAACGGGCGCGGCTGATGATGCACCTAAAACGATCCCTCAATTTCCTTCAGCCCCGCCGGGCCGCTTCTTTCGGCGCTTTCACGAGACGTCCAACAGTTCGTGCCTTGTTGCGGAGGGTCGTTCGGCTTGGACTGGCGCCGGGGCTGGCCGTTGGGCTTGTTAGTGGAACGGCCTTGGCCCGCTCGACCACCTCGTTGTCAGGCGTCAATGCGGTTCGCCCGACCATAACCATCCGGCGGGTGAGCCCCGCACCCAGGCTTTCCGATTTTCTGGGGATGAAGCCGGACGCCGCGATGGCAGGCAAGCTTCTCAAGATCGATGGATTCATCCAGCGAACACCGCGAGACGGAGGTCCCCCCAACCAGCGAACGGTCGCCTATCTTGGCTACGACAGCAATTACCTCTACGTGATTTTCGTCGCCTTCGACAACCAGCCCAACAAAGTCCGCGCCCGCATGACGGTGCGCGACCATCTGTCCGGCGATGAGCGGCTCGACCTGTTCCTGGACACCTTTCACGATCATCGCCACGCCTACGTCTTCACCGTCAACCCCTTCGGGCTGCAGCAGGACGGAAGCTTTGATGAAAGCGCAAATCCGAACTACGACAGCTCCTTCGATACGGTCTGGAAATCGAAGGGAGAACGAACCAAGCGCGGGTTTGTCGTCTGGGAAGCAATCCCGTTCAAAAGCCTTCGCTTTCCGGCCACCCCCAAACAGACCTGGGGAATCCTCTTCATCCGCTGGATTCCCCGCAACAACGGGTCGGACGCCTGGCCGCGCGTCTCAACCAGCATCGAAGGGCGGCTGAGCCAGGAAGCCACGCTGAAGGGCCTGGAGTCCATCTCCCGCGGGCACAACGTGCAGTTTATTCCCTACGCCTATGAGCGCTCCTACCGCGCACTCGACACAAGTGACCCCAACAATCCTCACTTCACTTCCAACCGGTTCGATCCTCGCGCCGGGATCGACGCCAAGGCCGTCCTGAAAGACAGCCTGGTGCTTGACGCCACGCTGAACCCCGACTTCAGCCAGGTGGAATCCGACCAGCCGCAGGTGACCGTCAACCAGCGGTTCGCCGTCTACTATCCGGAGAAGCGGCCGTTTTTCCTGGAGAACGCGAACTTCTTTCAAACCCCCTTCGACCTGTTTTTTTCTCGAAACATCGCCGATCCCGAATACGGAGTCCGGCTGACCGGCAAGGTGGGACATTACGCCATCGGGGCCCTGGCCGCGGATGACCGGTCGCCGGGGGAAGCCATCCCGCCGAACGATCCGCTCGCGGGCAAGAAAGCGAATTTCACCGTGCTCAGGGTCAGCCGCGATCTGTTCAAGCAGTCATCGATCGGCATGATATACACTGACCGTGAGTTCGCAGGAACTTATAACCGCGTGGGCGGAATCGATGGCCGCTTCAAATTCTCTCCCAACTGGGCCATGGACTGGCAGGGGGTCACAAGCGCAACCACCCAGCTCGGAAGCCCGCGGCTCGCCGGCCCTGCCTACAAATTGCACTTGCAGCGCACGGGCCTGCAGTTTTACTACAACCTCGACTATGAGGACCTCAGCCCGGGTTTCGATACCGAAACCGGATTCCTCGGCAACAATTACGTGGACCAGTTCGTGCCTTACACGCGCCAGATTCCCCGGCCGGCGGTGCGCCCCGACTTTCGAAGCCTCGGCCAGTTTATTACTTACCGCTTCCGGCCGATGGGCAAAGCCCTGCTCACCTGGGGGCCTACTCTCTACGTGGATCCGGTGTGGGACCATAAGGGCAACCAGCTTGACCAATATTACGATACCGGGTTGAGCTTTGAGCTGACCGGCCAGACTTACCTCGAACTCTACCAGTCGGGCGACCACGAAATGTTGCGGCCCCAGGATTTTCCCGGCCTGCCTTCCAACCAGGTTTACGTTCATCAGCACAAAGGGATTTACTTAGGCAGCCAGTATTTCGCGCCCTTCACCTTCGCTGCAACCTATGAATGGGGCACGGACGTAAATTTTGAGCCGGCCGCCGGGCAGATCCCTACGCTGGCCGGCCTGAACCACGCCCAGGTGCTGATGACCATTCGACCGCTGACCAAACTGGAGGTGGACAATACTTACATCCTGGAGCGGCTCACCAGCCGTTTGGACGGCGCGAACATTTTTACCAATCACATCATCCGCTCACAATGGAACTGGCAATTCAACCGGCGTTGGGGAGTCCGAACGATTTTCCAATACAATGCGGTCCTGCCCAACTCGCAGTTCTCGTCCCTCGATCGCGTCAAGGAATTCAACGCCGATTTCCTGATCACTTACCTGGTCAATCCCTGGACGGCGCTCTATATCGGCTACAATAGCGACCAGCAGAATCTCAACCTGATTCCCACTGCGACCGGCACACAACTGATTCGCACCAACCAGTTCCTGAACGATGGGCGGCAGTTCTTTGTGAAGTACTCCTACTTCTTCGGGTTCTGACTTCCGTGGAGACGTGTGCGAATCAGCAAAGGGAGTCGGTACCCGCGACACTGTCCGGTGTGTCGCGGGTCCTTGAAGAAGAGTACGCGGCACAGACATCAGTGCCGTGGCTAACGAAACTCTGTAGCGGCGCTGTCCTCAGCGCCGAAATACGCCGGTGGGGACACCGGCGCTACAGCTATAGCGCTCGTCCCCTGCGGTGCCTGACGAACTGCTACAATTGATAGAAGCAGGAGCAAGCACGTTATGAAAGTTGTTTATTCGGATCAATACGATTTGAACCTGGGGAACCACGTCTTCCCCTCGTCGAAGTATCGTCTGATCAAGGAGAAGCTGCTTCAGGAAAATGTGATCAAA
>JAKASH010000182.1 GCA_021828225.1 Acidobacteriota bacterium
CTATGCCCGGATGTACGGCATTGCCAAGTCCCAGAATTTTATTGGGGCCAGGCTGTCTGATCTGCTTCTCCCCTCAGAGCCGCAGAGCCGGGAGTTTCTGCAGGCGTTTGTCCGCTCGGGGTACAAGCTCCTCGACCACGAGACGCAGGAACGGGATCCGCAGGGCGGCGTGCACTGGTTCGAGAACCGCGCGACGGGAATCCTCGAGGACGGTTGCCTCGCCAGAACGTGGATCGTCCAGCGCGATGTCACCGATCGCAAAAGTGTCGAAAGAAACCTGCGCAGACTAGGCGTGCGGATACTCATGGTCCAGGAAGAGGAACGTCGGCGCGTGGCGCGTGAACTGCACGACGATTTCAGCCAACGATTGGCGTTGCTGGCAATTGATTTGGAGCAATTGGCTCAACGACCTCCGGCGACAAGACAGGATTGGGATGCCCGTATCCGTGCGATGTGGTCTCAAACTCAAGAGCTGACCTCCGATATCCACCGCCTCTCGCACCAGCTTCATCCCTCAAAATTAGAAGACCTGGGGCTGGTCCTGGCAGTCCGCAGCTATTGCCACGAACTTACGAAGCAAGGAAAGCTGGCGGTGGAATTCTCGGATGCCAATGTTCCACGATCCCTACCTAATGAAGTCGCCTTGTGCCTCTATCGCATCGTGCAGGAAGCACTGCGCAATGTCGTCAAGCACAGTGATTCTAAGACCGCTGTAGTGGAATTAAAGGCGGAGGCCCAAGAGATCCAGCTTGAGGTTTCTGATTCAGGCAAGGGTTTTGATTTGGAGGCGGCCAAGGCAGGCGAAGGACTGGGATTAGCCAGCATGCGTGAGAGGGTGCGGAGTTTGGGCGGCGAGTTTTCGATTTGGTCTCGCCCATCCAATGGTACCCGGGTGGAGGTGCGAATTCCTTTTGCATCCACGGAGCCTTGAGGAGGGGACCCCTGCGATGTAGGAGGCTGGTGCTAAGCCCCCCTTCTGGATCGCAGAGTCATGGTATGAGCCGAGCGAAAGTTTTGCTTGCTGATGATCACACCTTATTGCTGGAAGCGTTTAAGGGCCTGCTGGAGCCTGAATTCCAAGTCGTGGGGGCCGTGGCCGACGGGCGGGCGTTGCTGGAGGCCGCGCAAACGCTGAAGCCCGACGTCGTTGTCCTGGACAT
This sequence comes from Acidobacteriota bacterium, assembly GCA_021828225.1. The sequence continues at coordinate 1,161 of JAKASH010000182.1, forward strand.
CGCGATGCCACTGTTGAATGGCCTGGACGCGGCTCGGCAACTTCGAGGGACGTTGCCTCAGGCCAAATTGATTTTCCTGACCATGAATCCGGACCCGGACATGGCAAATGAAGCGTTACGAATGGGCGCTTCTGGCTATCTGTTAAAGACTTCAGCTGCCTCGGAGTTAACCAAGGCCATCCGTAACGCGTTGCACGGACTGAAATACGTAACCCCAACTATGAAGCAGGAACTTGAGAACGCGTTCATCTTGAACCCTCGCAGCGAAAAGAGACCCCACTTGCTGAGCTCACGCCAGCGTGAGGTCCTGCAGTTACTGGTGGAAGGCAGGCCAATGAAAGAGATTGCTGGCATTCTCAACGTGGCCCCTCGAACGGTTGCATATCACAAGTACAAAATGATGGCGGACCTTCGCGTGAAGAGCACGGCAGAATTAATTCAGTATGCCCTCAAAAACAAACTCGTCCCTGGTTAAAAACGGCGCCCGCATAGTTAAGAAACACCCCTGCTAATTTTGACAGTAGTGCTGCCTTTCGGGAAAGGTTACATTCAACCCTGAAGCTGGTTCCTGGAGATAATCCTTGATGGGGTCTTCGACTGTGTGCGCCCATGAAGTAAGCTCAAGGCCAAAGGAAACTCGCTTTCGTGTCCTGTTGGCAGATGATCACGAGGCCATGCTGAAGCGAGTTAAAGCAGTGCTGGAACCTGAGTTCGAGGTCGTCGGCGCTGTCGACAACGGGCAGGCTCTCGTTCGCACGGCAGAGGAATTGAATCCGGATGTGCTGGTCGTTGACATCTCGATGCCCGTGCTCAATGGCATCGATGCGGTCAGGCAGATCATGAAATCGGGTAGCACGGCGCGGGTTATCTTCCTGACCGTGCACGAAGATCCTGATATCGTACCCCTGTGCTTAGACGCGGGGGCATTGGGTTTCGTGGTGAAGTCGCGCCTTGCTTCAGATCTTATTCCCGCCATCCAATTCGCTTTGACCAATTACAGATTCGTTTCCCCTACTGTGCCCTGGGAGAGCAGGTCGTAGAAGCTCTAAGCCTGTCTGCCGCAGTCCCTGGACGCGGAGGACCTCCACCGCCGGAATAAGGACCGTAGCGCAAATCGAAGCCCGTAAACCTTAACCCGGCATCTTGAGGAATGCCTGAGCAAATACAAGAAGCAGTTCGCACAAGGACTCGTGAGCCCTCCATCACTTTGGACACCCGTCTATGCCACCTGACTGTCAGTCCGTGCGCCATCTGCAACAAGTCACGTCGAAAAGAACACCCACATGAACAACTGGGCGGGGAGTTTACCTTTGCCTGTCACTTTTGACAGTTGTGACCAATCGAAGCTCCCGCTATAAGTAATATCGAACTGATCGCCAGTCTGCGTTGTATAGCATGACACTCCTCTTACAGTGTTCATGCCGTGCCTGCAGTGGGTAAGACGATTCCTCAAGGAAAACATCTCTGGCGACTCTGCACGGGACGACCGGTAGTACAACAGGGAAAAACAACTGCCGTACATCGGGAAACTTAGGCGCCTTGACTCAACACGGAGGAAACTCGGTTGGTAAGCGAGCACGAACCAGGACAATGGATTACGGAAAGGGCAATTGGCATCTTCGGTCGTTGCCTGATGGTGACGGGTGCAATTCTGATTGGGATTTACGTACTGGCTCGTGTCCACAGCGTAGTGATGTCGCGGATGGCCCTATACCAGTTTTCACAAGCCGAGCAGAAGATGCCGGCTCCAACTACGGTTCTTAGCTCCCCGCAGGGTACAAAGTCCAGCAGCAATTTCTGCCTGTGGTCGATGAAACGCATCACGGCCTACGAGGAAAGCTTTTCCAAGCATTTCTCCCCTCCCCAGGCCGTTCTGGAAATTCCCAAGATTGGTCTCAGGGTACCCGTATTCGACGGAACAGCCGATCTCACCTTGAATCGAGGAGTCGGGCGAATCATAGGGACAGCGCGCCTGGGCCAGGAAGGCAACGTTGGAATCGCAGGTCACCGGGACGGCTTCTTCCGGGGTCTCAAAGATGTAGTGGTAGGCGACAGGATAGAACTGGAAACACCGGAAGCAAGAGAGATTTATAAGGTGGAGCAGATTCAAATCGTGAAGCCAGCGGATGTTCAAGTATTGGAAAATCGTAGCATTCCGACGCTCACTCTCGTGACATGCTACCCGTTCTACTTCATTGGCAACGCGCCGCTGCGATACATTGTTCGAGCGTCACTCTCGCACGAAAGCCTCAAGGGAAAAACAAACACTCGGCTCAATTCAACGCGCAGCAAAATCAAAAATCAGGAGAAAACAAGATGAAACCAGAACAACTCATTGGAAGGTCGATCTTCGCCTTGCTCTCGATGGGCTTCTTTCTGGCCTTTACGGTGAGCATGATGGCACAGGTACAGTCCGAAACGACCACAGCGGCCGGACCATCGACGAAGGAAGTCAGCGTGGAGCGAGGAGAGGTGGTCTACGTCTCGGGCAATGACCTCATCGTCAGGGGCGAAAATGGGCAAATCATACATTTCGCTAATGTTCCTGAAAGTGCCAGAGTCAACGTCGACGGACAGGAACTTGGAATTCATGACCTCAAGGTGGGCATGAAACTGCAACGGACGATTACGACCACCACAACCCCAAAATTGATCACAACGGTAGAGAGCGTCACGGGAACGGTTTTCCACGTAACTCCACCCAATTCCGTGATCCTGACCATGGAAAACGGTAAGAACCAACGGTTCAATATCCCTAAAGGCCAGAAGTTCGATATTGGCGGGGAGATGGTGGACGCGTGGGGGCTCAAACCGGGGATGAAGATCACAGCAACAAGAGTCACGGAGGTCCCGGAAACCCATGTGGCGGTTGAAAGAGAAGTGACAGGCCAAATGCCGCCTCCGCCCCCTCCGCCGCCCGCGGTTCCGATTCTGGTGGCGATAATAAGGCCAGCACCGGCTCCAACTCCAGAACCTGCAGTTGCAGAGGAGGCAACTGAGAGTCTGCCCAAGACAGGGAGCTATTTGCCTGCAATCGGACTTCTCGGTGCACTGATGTTATCCTTAGGCCTTGGTCTGCGAACAATCCGGGCGGCCCGGTGATCGCGGGCTTGAGACCCGACAAATTGAACACGCATGTCCGCACCGGCAGACAGGGCCGTTCGGGACCGAATGGTCCTGTTTGTCGGTCGGCGTGCACGTCAACGAAGCGCTGAATCAGGAAGGACTGAACCACCTGTCTTTCCAAACACCACCATTGGGCGACTAATATTACTATGTTATATCGTGTCATTGCGAATTCGTTCGAACTTCGTTCCGCATAAGGGACAGAGTCCGCTCGATCTCACCAGCCAGGGCTGGATCGCGTGGAGAATCCGTTCCCACGCCACACCAGAAGTTTTTTTTACGCCGCAAGTAAACCGTCAAAATAAACAGATAAACAACGGCCGACAGCACCAGGTGGTGATGAAAGCCTCGCCAGGAACGTCCTTCGAAATGATCCAGGCCCAAGTCATCCTTGGAACGCTGGAAGTACTGCTCGATGTGCCAGCGGGAGCGGCTCAGTTTCAAGCAGCGGGGTTTGGTTGGGGGCCGGTCCAGATGGGCCAGGTAATAGTGATAAGGTTCGGGATCTCCCGCCGGCCAGTCGACCACCAGCCAGACCTTCTCCAGTTCGCCCCCGGCATGGTGCAACTCATGCTGCAGAAAGACCTCGCACCAAGCCAGACGCGTGCGCCGGGTCTGCCCTCCGGCCGTCACCCAGGAGCAGTTCTTCCATTCCGGCTCCGGGATTCGGCAAGTCAACTCCGCCAAGGTCTCGGCTGGAGGCTCGCCGTCACGGACATGACGCCGGACCCGCTTGACCTCGGTCCGGACCTCCCAGTCCCCTCCCTTGAGCGCCTGACCGTCGACCTGCAGAAAGAACTCCATCCCCAACTGGCGCACCCCGGCACGAAAGGCCGCGTTGATGCCGTAGATGCTATCTCCCAGCACCGGCGCCGGAGGTACTCCGTCGCACCGCGCCTGGCGAAGCCTCTCCAGTGCCAGCTCCGGTTTGGTGGCCCTATGAAACTGCTCACCACTTTCTTTCCAAAGCTTGGTATTCCAGGCGATGGGTTTCATGCCACCATGCTACGCCGTGCAAAGAAGAAATGCAGCATAGACATAACATGGTACGACTAGGGAAACACTGAGGCGCATTTGCCAGTGTCGACCATAATGAATATAAGATAAGTTATATATACGACATGATCTAATTGATTCTTAAGATATTTTGTCATATGCATGATACTTTCGCTACACTTCCCGATCGGAAAAAACTTCCTGAGTCCTGTCAAAACTTCCTGCTCTAGTTGTTGCACGCATAAATAGGCCCTTTCAAATCCATGAATGGGTACGAGTTGGCGAAATATTACGAGTGGCCCAAGTCTTGCTACCAGATTCATGAGGACAACAAGTCGACTTCGGCCCCAGTGATTTGGTCCCGAAGTCAGATTCTAAACTAAAGGAGGTCAGCCATGAGGAAACTCAACCTCACGTTAACCGCGCTAATGTTTGCAGCCTTTGTGGGATTGGCGCAGATTGGTGTCGGGTCAGCCTTTGCACAGCCAGGGGCTGTCGCTTCACCGCAGTTCGGACGGAAACAGCCTCAGGCCGGTCAGATGGGCCCTGCAACCGGTGCGAAACAGTCGGTTCAGACATTCCAGGGCACAATCGAACAGAAAAATGGCCAGTACGTGCTGGATGCAGGCGGTGTCACGTACCATCTTTCCGATCAGGCTACTGCAAAGCAATTCAGTGGAAAGATTGTGACCGTGAAAGGCACATTGAGTGCCACCACCAATACGATCCAGGTCCTAAGTATCAAGGCTGGATGAACGTTTGAAGCCGCTGATCTTTTGATTTGCAAGTCCAGTGGGTGAAGGGAGCCAAGCCCAAAGGGCTGGCCCTCTTCACTCTTGTTTTCCGCCATTTTCGGCTGATCAGCCTTTACGGCTGAAGTTTTCCTTAGCGGAAGGTAATTGTTATGCGCGATCATGCCGATACGGTAGCTCCGGCAAATCATAAATGGACTCTGCTGAGACCATTTCGGAACTCTTGGATTAGGTTCTAACCGCGCGATTGGGCGCCACACTTTTAAAAGACCTTAACCCACGTGCGACATTGCGGGTTCGCTGGTGCGCTGATGACAAGGGCCAGGTCACAAAGGGAATCAGATGGCGGACGGAAGCACTCAGATTCGTATTCTGATAGCAGACGACCATCCTGTC
>JAKASH010000183.1:0-4119 GCA_021828225.1 Acidobacteriota bacterium
TCTTTAAGGAGCGTGCCTACAAATGTCTAATGGAATAGGAAGCGCGAACACCCTCTGGATCCAAGCCGGCGCCATGAGCGGCGGCCCGCGACACCAAATCGAGTTCTCAAACGAGTTGGCTCAATACTTCGATGAGGCATCCAGGGAAAGTGAGATCGTCACAATCCGCCTTCCCAACGGCCAAGATGTTGCGAGGCCGCTAACGTACCGTGGGACTGAATACGATCAGTGGACGGACATTTGGCGTCTCGGCCTACCTACGGAACGAATGGGAGGGCCGCAGTACGCGGACAGATACATCAGATTCGACAGAATCGGAGAAGCTCATTATCAACTCAGGGTTGAGGATGCGGGGTCCCTGGCGGTCGCCCAGTGGCAGCACAATTCGACAGTGGTTGACAACACCGGCGGACCACAAGGCCGCGAATACGGGTATTGGTAGCCATGCGAACGCTGATAGAAGACTATTTGCCGATCGAGGCAATCAGTGAAGAGGCGGCGAGAGAGAAAAGTCTCTGGCGCGGCCATGTCTCCACTCTACACCTCTGGTGGGCTCGTCGCCCCCTGGTGACAGCCCGTGCAGCCGTTTATGGCGCTCTGGCCCCGAGTGCAATATTTCAGCCCGCCAGTGGCCCCGACGGAAAGCGAGCGAGTTTGGGCCGCGCGAACGCTGCCAAGTTCATAAAGCAATTATGCTCCTATCCAGGGTCAGCGGCGGCAATGGAAGAAGCGGAGCAGCACTTGCTGAAAGCCCACGCTTCTCGATTGACGGAAGAGCTGGGGAGCGATATTTCGCCAGAAGATATCAAGTGTGGGCGCGCCCCTCGTCCTAAAGTTCTTGATGTATTTAGCGGAGGAGGTGCTATACCTCTGGAGGCCTTGAGACTAGGATGCCACGCATTTGCTCTTGACCTCAACCCTGTTGCTCACATTATCGAACTTTGCACTCTACGCTACCCCCAAAGCTACGGAAGTCGAGATGATCGCTTTCACGGTTCCGCCAACGGCGCTTGGGCAGGCCTTGCCAAAGAAGTCGAATACTGGGGAGCATGGATCGGGAGCAAAGCAAATCAGCTTTTGGGCGACCTCTACTGCGGTGTCTCTGCGCCCGGGGCGAAAACCCTTCATTCGACTCGCAATGCAACCCTCTGGGGTTCGGGCAGTTCCCACGATCCCCAAGTCGTGTCACCTCTCGCGTACATCTGGACTCGCACAGTCCAGTGCAAGAATCCATCTTGTGACGCTACCGTTCCGCTCGTGCGCCAAACTTGGCTGTGCAAAAAGGATGGCCGATACGTCGCTCTGAAATGCGAACCAATTGCGCAAGAAAGGAGAGTCCGCTTCACAGTTGTTCAAGCTGCAAGCACTTCATCCCTCGGATTCGACCCGGAAGCTGGCTCGACCGGGGGAAATGCTACATGTCCATTCTGTGGCACAGTCGCGGACGTCGACTACGTCAAGGACGAAGGCTGGAACCACAAGCTGGGAACTCAACTGATTGCCGTAATCGCAACTCGTCCTGGGATTCCTGGCAAGACCTACTTAGGAGCGGAATGCTCCAATTTTAATGAGCCTACGATAACCAAGCGGATAGCCGAGTTATGCTCAACGTCCGGCCTTTCGATTCCAGACGAACAGATTGCCAACCTTCCGCCAGACTCAAGGGAGAATTCCTTGGGAATCAGGGTGAGACCTTACGGACTGACCACTTGGGACCGACTGTTCAATCGTCGACAAATGCTTTGCCTACTTACCTTTACAGACAGTGTGCGGCAGTGCCATAGTGAGATGAAGAAACTGGGCTACACCGACGAACACGCGCTCGCCGTTTGCACATACATGGGGACGGCGTTAGACAGGCTCGCGGAGAACTCATCTGTTCTGTGTCGATGGAATGCAACCGCCGAGAAAATGCAAGGCACGTTTGGCAGACAGGCATTACCCATGGTGTGGGATTTTTGTGAAACAAATCCATTCGGAGGAGGTGTGGGTGACTGGAGTTCTATCATCGAGCTCCAGGTCAATGCGGTGCAAGGTGCCACCGAGTATCCCTGTGCTCCGGCAGAAGTGGTGCGTGGCTCGGCGACAAAGCTGCCCTGGCCAGCGGAAACAATGGACGCGGTGGTTACGGATCCCCCGTACTATGACAATGTTCCGTACGCTGACATTTCCGATTTCTTCTACGTCTGGTTAAGGCGTTCGATAGGAGGTCTGTACCCTGAGCACTTCGCGTCGCCTGTCACTCCCAAAAGGCAAGAAGCGATTGCCGACCCATATCGCCACGGGGGGTCAAATGAGAAGGCTCGAATCGCGTATGAACAGATGATGGCTGACTCGTTCCAGGAAGCTCATCGGGTACTAAAACCCAATGGTCAGCTTGTCGTTGTCTACGCCCACAAAACGACCCTTGGCTGGTCCACGCTGGTCGATGCCTTGAGAATGGCCGGGTTTGTAATTTCCGAGGCTTGGCCTCTCGATACCGAGTTGAAATCACGCTTGAGAAGCAGAGATTCGTCTGCTTTGGCAGCAAGTATTTTCTTGGTGGGTCGCAAGCGCCAAGTTCGGGAAGTTGGGCGCTATGAGGATCATGTCCGCCCTGAATTGGAGCAGATTGTCAACGAGCGCGTTGCGACTCTGTGGGATCTTGGAATATCCGGCGCTGACCTAGTAATTTCTTGCGTCGGGGCAGGTCTACGGGCATTCACTCGATTTATCAAAGTCGAATATGCAAACGGCGACGAGGTTCCCGCTGGACGGTTCCTAGCGGAAGTCGAAACGGTTGTTTTGGAAAGCATCCTTGCGCGCCTGTCGAAAGAGGTTGGCGGCAACGGCGGGCGGTATAGTTTGGCAAGCGTAGACACGAGGACCCGCTTCTACACCCTCTGGCAATACACGTACAAATCGGCAGAACTGGATGCAGGTGAAGCCATTGTATTTGCAAACGGGACGCACGTTGAACTCGACGGCTTGCAGGGATTATCTCAAGGCTCGCGGCCTTTGGTAGAAAAGAAAAAGGGTAAGTACCGGCTTCTCGATTACACCGAGCGCGGCGATGACGCGAAGTTGGGCTTGCCATCGGAAGATGGACAATCAGCGCCGCTGGTTGATGCGCTGCATCGCCTTCTATGGCTGATGGAGCGGCATCCCTCCGGCATCCCGGAGTTCCTGCGTGAAGCGCGGCCAAACACCGAGCAACTGCGCTTGGTTGCGCAGGCGCTGGCGGGCCCGGCGCTGAAGGGCGGTGAGTTGGGTGAAGTGGCCAGCGGCAGCGAACTCGCCGCTTTAACCAAGTTGACTGCGAACTGGCGCAGCGTGGTTGAAGACGCAGCAGGACCAGCCGAGGGGCCATTGTTCAAGGCGGCAAAACTGCGCGAGTAAGAACCATCCGAATGGAGTGCTGACGCATGAGCGCAACACAGAGTAATAGGTCAACCGCAATCAAACCCTGGGTAGAAGTGGCGGCACTTCACCCCGATGTGGTATCGGAGCACTTTTCCGAGGACATCTTTGCCCTCGACCTTGGCCCACTGGCCGATGGCAAGCCGAGCGTTCCAGCCGTTTACCGCGATCCCGAACACTTCTTCCGCGTCTCTTACCTGACCAAGGGTCTGCGCTCGCTGCTGCAAGACGTGCTTTCGCGCCTTGGCGACGGCGCCGGGAACCGCGTGCTGAAACTGCTAACGCCTTTTGGCGGCGGCAAGTCCCATACTCTTGCCGCCCTGCTTCATGCTGCCCGCAATAGGAAAGCGCTGGACGTTCTTCCTGAGGCCCGAGGATTGTCGAGGCCGGCAAACGTCCACACTGCGGTGTTCGACGGCTCGTTCTTCGACGCGACCAAGGGCAAGGAGATTCCCGGCGAGAAGTTCCGCGCACAAACGATGTGGGGCTGGATCGCGTGGTCGCTTGGCGGCAAAAAGGGTTACGAGATTATGCGCAAGCAGGACGAAGCGCGCGTCGCGCCGGGCGCAGACGAGATCATCACCCTGCTCGCGGAAGGCCCGAACCTGATCCTGCTCGACGAAGTCCTGCAATACCTGATCAGCACTGGCGGGGTGAAGATTCATCAGACAACATTACGAGATGAAACCCTCACTTTCCGTCAACGGCGCACAGTTGCAG
>JAKASH010000183.1:4129-6415 GCA_021828225.1 Acidobacteriota bacterium
CCAACACCGCTCTGGTGTTCTCGCTTCAGTACAGCAAGCGCGAGTCGCTGGAGTACACCAACCTGCTTCAGACCGTTGACCACCTGGCAGCGCGCAAAGATCAATTGCGCGAACCGGTTGAAGGCAAGGAAGTGTTGGCGGTGATCCAGCGTCGTCTTCTCGCCCGCATTCCGACGCCGGAAGAGGCTTCGCCTGCGGCGATGGCGTACCAGGACATCGTGACGCAGATGAAACGCGGGTACGCCAAAGGTAGAGCCGAAGAACAACAGGCGGAGGAAGAGGGGCTCGCCTTGCGAGAGCGCGTGCGCGCCGCGTACCCATTTCATCCGGCGTTGATCGATGTGATGCGGGAGCAGTGGGCGGCGATCCCTGACTTCCAGCGTACACGCGGGGCCCTGCGTTTTTTGGCGGCGTGCCTTCGCGCCACACACCGCGAAGGAAAGAGCCGCGCTGTGCTAGGGCCGGGTGACGTGCCGATTTATGATGCCGAGGTTCGACTGGCTTTCTTCAAGGAAGTCGGGCAGCAGGCGGACTATCAGGCCGTGTTGGAACACGACTTGATCGGGGCCAACGCTCGCGCGCGCCGCATTGATGACCGGCGAGCGAAGGAGAGTCCGTCAGAAACCGGCAAGCGGGCTGCCTTCCGGCTCGCCACTGCGATCCTGATGTATTCCTTCGGCGGTCGCCGACGCGATGGTGCGAACGGTACGGAGTTCCTTCCGCCTGGAATCACCGAAGCCGACCTACTCTCGGTCTGTGTGGGGCCTGACCTGGACAGCACCACAGCACTCGCCTGCCTGAAGGAACTGAAGGAGCAGTGTCTCTATCTGCATTTCGACGGCGTCCGGTATTGCTTCAAAAAGGACCCCAACGTCACCTTGCTCATCGAGCAGGAGTCGGATGCTGTGGGTAGAGACGAACGGCAGGTAGAGGATCGAATCAGGGAAATGCTGGAGGCAAGGATCACCGGCCGGAATGCGGTCATCTGGAAAGCGAAGTCTGGAGACATTCCAGATAAGGAACCGTCATTTCTGATTGCCTATATGCCCTTGAACTTCGGCACCGACGCGCGCAGCGGGCGTGAAGCAGCGGCCAAGGAAATATTTGAGAATTGCGGGGGTTCTCCGCGCAAGTATCGCAACGGACTTGGGCTGGCCGTTCCCGCGGCGGAACAAATAGAGATTCTTCGCCGCTCCGTCCGTTACCTGCTAGCCATTGAGCATGTGCAGGAGAAATCAAAACAACTGAACCTGACGGACGAACAAAAATCGCAGTTGCGCGAACGGGAGCGAACCGAAAGCGCAGCAGCAGAATCGGGTCTGCTAAAACTCTACGCCGAGGTCTGGCTGCCCAAGGTGACCACAGATGGCATCGTGATCGACGTTGCCGCCGTGGGCGGTCGCCCGCTGCAAACCACGCTGAACGAAAAGAAGCAGGCAAGAGTACACGACCGGATGATGGAGCTGCTGGTTGATCTTCAGCGTCGTATTTTCACGACAGTGAACCCGAGCAAGATCGTCGAGCTGTTCAAACTCGGCGAAGGCGCACCTCCCACGCTCGGAATCAAAACCGCGGATGTGGTTGACGGATTCTACTCGTTCCTCGGCTTCCCGCGGCTGATTGGCAGCGCCGTCGTGAAGAAGGCGATTGCAAAAGGCATTGCCGATGAATTCTTTGGCTACTACTCGGGCTCGACTCCTGTGCTTGGAAGCGACGGCAAATACCAAGTACCAGTAGCCCGCGTGCGTTTTCATGCCGCCGTCGGCGAAGATGAGATTGACCTCGAATCCGGCTTCTTGATGAACCCCGGGGCCGTGCCCGTGGAAGCGCCCTCGCCGACCGCCCCAGCCGGCGAGCCCACGAGCGCGACAGCCGCTGCGCCCTCGCTGACTCTAACGCCGACACCTGGCGCGCCAAGTGAAGTGCCGGGGGCATCACTCCCTGGCGGGGACGCTGCCCAGAAATTAGTTGAGATCAACTTCTGCGCCGACCGAAGTCAGTTGTTCTCAGCCTGGAATGCCATCGCGAACCTCGCGGACATGGCGGGCAAGGTCACTGTAACTGTGCATGCTGATTCCGCTGAAGGTTTCGATAAAGGCAAGCTCCAGAACGGTGTCCTGGAGCCGCTGCGAGAGTCCGACTTGATTAAGTAACCTGTGAAGAAATTCGATGCCACTTCGAAGACCGCGACGAGTATTGGAAACAAATTACCAGGTCGAGATCGAAAGCAGCAACGAGCATATTGCCAATGTTAAACGCCGAGGGGAAGCGCGAAGACGAGAACTG